>JALWSW010000021.1 GCA_027080125.1 Campylobacterales bacterium
TCAACCTTTATCTTCTGAACCTTTACGCCCACAAGCTTACCATTCTCAACAACGAGCTCTTTTGGAGTAGCGGCAAACTGAAATTCGACCCCTTCCTCAGACGCTTCCTTCAGTTCTCTTTCGAATTTTTTAAAATCTGTAGATTCAAATAGCGTAATCAGTGTGACCTTGGCTCCTAATCGTCTGCATAATGCGGTAACATCCAATGCTGATGCACCCCCCACAGCAACAACATCAGATCCCACATCCGGTTTTTTGCCGCTCTCGTATTGATACAAGAGCTCGGCTCCTGAAAACACTCCTTTGGTGTTATCCAGTCCATCTATTCTGAGCTTGTTTGGCTTGTATGCGCCTATTGCCAGATAAATGGCATCAAAACCGTTTTTCAGTTCTTCAGAGGTTATATCCTTGCCGATTGTCACACCACACCTGATTTTCACCCCCAGATCTTCAATCCTCTTGATTTCAGCATCAACAATAGATTTTGGAAGTCTGAATCCGGGTATTCCATAACGCAGCAGTCCCCCAGGTTTTTGATGCTTTTCAAAAACCGTGACCTGAAACCCCCTTCTTGCAAGCTGATACGCGGCAGATAATCCCGATGGCCCGCTTCCTATAACCGCAACCTTTTGATCCCTTGTTTCTTCGGTAAGCTTTGTAAGTTTAAGATTGTTCTTTATTGCCCAATCCCCAACATACATCTCACAGGCATTGATATTGACAGCTCCCTCTTTGAAATTTCTATTGCAGCCGGTGTCGGAGTTCTCGCACGGGTGAGGACATACTCTGCCGGTTGATGACGGAAACGGGTTTGTCTCGGCTATTATGCGGAACGCCCCGTTTAACGATTCTTCGATGCTTCTTTCGTAATCTTCAGCTTGGGCAATATACTGCAGAAAACCACGCACATCCTCGCCGTTTGGGCATTCATCCTGACACGGGGCTCTTTTTTCTACATATAACGGTCTCCATGGCGATTGCTCTGCAGCTACACTACTTGTCGCGGCAAAGTGCTTTTTTCTCTTTTTGACCTTACGTAGTACTGCCATTATGTATTCGCCTTATCCGGAGGGTTTGCAAGAGTCAATGTAGTTTCAGCACCGGCATAAAAATAGGTAAGTTTGCCTGAATCGACAAGTTTCTTAATAACGCTTTTTACATCCCTTTTTGTTGCGCCCTGATCGCTGAATGCGGAGGTTACCTCTTTCACAACAGCAAGCGATTTGAACTTCTTCTTGCCGTAAAAATCGGTGATAAGCTTCATTATATAAGCGCTAATCTTGTCTTCTAAAGCCTTGTCCATGATACCCCCTATTTACAGTCTTACATAGTTGGAATAGTTCATGGTTGTCTCACCCAGCCTGTAGTCATCGATATGATACTTCGTAAATTCAAATCCTGTTACTTTGAAGAAGTTAGGCCAACCAATTCTATCAATCCACTCTATAACGCGTTCTCCACGTTTTGCACCTTTTCTCCATGCTTCAACCACAGTCATCACAGCTTTTACCGCTGTTGGCCATCTCGGCGGCTCATTGGGCATCCACGGTACAGCCAAACTGGCAAGACGCGGCTTTACTCTTGCATTGGAGATTTTTCCTCCAACCCATAGAGATAATCCATCATTTAGCGGATCGGCAATAGGCATAGCCGGACAAACCGAATAGCAGTTGCCGCAATAAACACACCGTTCCTCGTTAACAGCAACTGAAGGTTTGCCATTGTAAGGCTTTGGGCTGATTGCATCAACCGGGCAGGCAGCAACGGTTCCTGGTATTTCGCATACACTGCGAATCTTATCGTATTGAACCTTAGGAGGTCTTCTATGAAGCGCAATCAGTGCGACATCTGATGCGCCTACAGAACCGCACATATTTATGCAGCATGCAAAAGCCACCCTGAGTTTTGCAGGAAGCTCGTCTGATACATAGTATTTGTGAAGCTCATCCATTACCGCCTTGGTAACACCGTTGGCATCACCTGCTGAGGTATGACAATGAAGCCAGCCTTGCGTATGTATCATATTGCCAACCGAACCTGCCATACCGCCGACCGGAAACCCTTCATCGGTCAAGTCCTTTATCAATGGTTCTATATTTTCTTCATTATCCAAAAGAAATTCGATACTGTTTCTTGAGGTGAACCTTAGATATCCACCGGCATATTTATCAGCCAGGTCAGCCAACAGCCTTGTTGTTGTTGTGCTTGTTTCACGTGTGCCACCGCATCTTACGGTATAAACCTTCTCTCCGCTTTCAGACACATGAACCATAACACCGGGTTTTAGTATCTCATGATATTTCCATTTACCGTAATTTCTCTGCACTATAGGTGGCAAAAACGGCCAATACTCCGGCGGTCCAAAATCGGTTAACTGTTCAGGCTCTTTTACGGTTTCAGCTAAACTCGGCATAATTCCTCCCTCTGATTTGTTGATTTTCTAAAACTTCTGATTTGACTATTCATTCTTCCTGTTCTTCCTCTTCACCCTCTTCTTCGTAATATTCCTCAAAATCGATGAACGGATTTTGTCTTGGGAATGCAATCATCTCAGGAATCGGATCAAGACCTATCTCCTCAAGGAAATTTCCTATACCTATTCGCTGGATTAGTTCTCCCACTCTTTCTCTGGATGCGCCGTTCTCATCCCAGAATTCCCAAATTCTATCCAGCAATTCCGTAAGGAACGGATAGCCCTCCTTTTTGTCCTTTTCAATATCATAGAACGGAACCAGGACGAATCCTAAGCGTGCCCCTACAGTCATTGTAACTTTTCCACCAAAACGTATCTGAGCTCCGCGAACAACTCCCGGTCTCAATGCTTTTGGCATCATATTGATGCAGTGCATGCATTTTACGCAGTTGGAATCATCGATCACCATACCGTTTTTCTCATCATAAGACATGCATTTGGTCGGACATTTGTATATCACATCTTCCCAAATATTCATCTTTTCTGCGTATTTCTTAACAGCGTCCTGATCTATTCTGATATTGTCTTTCCAGACACCGACAAAGGAGAGGTCGGATCTCACCCCCGAGCAGTCGCAATCATTGGGGCAGCCGGAGAATTTGGTCTTCCATTTGTAGTTGAACATTGGTCTGTGCAGTTCGTCCTGATAATGTTCTACAAAATCCTGACATGCGCGAAGTGTATCAAACATCGCCCATTCACATCTTGCAGGTCCAATACAGGCAGATGGCGTTCTTACTCCTGAACCTCCACCTCCCAGATCAAAATGTATCTTTCTGAGTTCGGCAAACATCGGATCAAGCTCATCTGTTCTGGTTCCCAATGTCTGTATATCTCCTGAGGATGCGTGAAAATCAAACAGTCCGCCCGCATACTTGTCGCAAATATCTGCAAGTTTTCTTAAAACCTCGGATGTGTAGAAATAACCTTGCGTCTGACCAATTCTGACCGTATGATACTCTTTGCATCCCGGAAATTTCTCAGGCATAGCAGAAAATCTTGCAGTTATTCCGGTGCCATATCCGGTAACACCTGCCATACCGCCGTGCTTCCAGTGATTTACATTGTCTTTGTAGGATTGCTCAAGTTGCCCCAAAAGATCTTCGGTTCTCGGGCTTGTGGTGGCGCATCTTTCAAGTTCTCTTACAAAGCTGGGCCATGGACCTTCTTTCAGCTGATCTAATAAAGGCGTTTCCCATTTTTTGCCTTTCTTAGCAGTCTCATTACTCATCTTACCCCCTTTTAAAATTTTGTAATTGATAAATAAATAACCTTTCCCCAACTGTTTTTACCTAAGATTTACAAGTTCCACCCCCCTGAATATTGATTTTTTTAGTTTATACCATAAACTATTTATGATGTCAAGGTTTTTATGAAACTTTTTTATAATTTTTATACAAAGCAGTTACAATAGGAGCCGATATGAAATTAAACTACGATATAAAACTGATTGAACAGATGACGGGATTTGATAAAGATAAAATCTATCTGCTTACAGAATATTTTTCGACACTTCCGCTTTTTGGAAAAATTGAAGTGTTCTGTAAAATGAAAGAAATAGAAGAGGAAAACGAAGGGGGATTTTTTCTTCAGCACTACAATATCAAGATTGTGGGCGAATATCGATATTCACTTTTTATTCTTGCTTTGGACAGCTTATATCAGTTTGAGAGAAACCGATATTCGAAAAAAAAGGTATCCAGCTATTCACGCAGAAAACTTGAAAAATTGAGACAACTAAGAGAGATGGAAAAGTCGGAAAGTTCATAAAATTCTGTTAACTTGGGTTTGATACAGATTTAAAGGTAAGTAGCGGATGATTTCATCCGCTACCAGCAAACAATATCCCGTTTTTTATTTCCAGCCGATTTTTACTATGTTGCTTGAAAGTCTGTAAGGATATTTTGATATTAGCTCTTTAATCGAAAGTTTTTGATCCCCCTCTCGCATAAAATGAATTAATGTTACCGAAGCCCAATAGTCGCCGGCATATTTTGTGCCTTCCAACTGAACGGGAACGCCATTTTCATTTACGGTGTGACAAGCCACGCAGGTTACAGGTCCGGCATACTCCTTGTCAGGACTATATTGCAATGCCTGCTCATGTGTTGTCAGGTCAACGGTTCGATTAGGTCCGTCATAACGGGTCGGATAAAGTCCGTGTATGGATTCGTGACACGACTGACAAGCTAACGCTCCGTGTGCCTTTGAATAACGATATAGCGATAATTTATTCGGTTGATCTATGGGGAAGTATTTTCCTCCCATGCTTTCCACAAACGGAGCGATATGACAATCTGCGCAATGCGGTTCTGAGGCAGAGAGCCACCAGTCATTACCTCCTGAAGCAACACTGTATGGCACAGGTTTTCCTCTCTTGTAGTTCCACGGTTTAAGCACCAGTTTGCCAGGTCTGCCTATATTTTTGACCAATACGGCTGAGGTGTGTCCCGTGTAGTATTTATCCACATCATTTTCGCTTTTTGTAGCCTTGGGATCGGCTAATGCGATAAATTTCTTTATGCTTCCGTCTGCAACTGTGCGTATGATTCTGCTCAGATTTTTGTTGCGCAGTGTTTTTCCTTTTTCTTCCTGGGCACTGATCAAATTATCGGCACGATACAATTTTTGAGAAAGCGGAGAGTGACAGTTTGTGCAATACAATCCTCTCATCTTTGCTCTTGACAACAATGCACCGTTTTCATCCCTCAGGCTTACATCTTTATACATAAATTTTCCGATGGAGTTGAGAAAGAACGGAGGTTTAACATCAGGATTTGTGTGAGCATCGCGCCTGAGATAGCATCCTCCTCCGCTTATCCGTACATCGCTGTCTGAAAATCGCGCATTACCATAGCGGTCCGTTACGCGATACGGATTGGTGTCATCATTCATAGCCGGTTCTTGAAAATGAGATGGATGACATGCCTGGCATGATTGTGTTCTTCCGGCTGCATCCGGCATAGGTACAACCTTCAGATGAAAACCGTGAATCGCTTCAGTTAAAGGCTTCGCCTTTTCCACCTTATATCCTGAAGTATATGGTCTTGGCGTTTGAAGGTTGCCTGAAATATTATCGCCATGGCAATCCGCACAGTTTACCGCACCAACAGAACCTAATCTATTGTATGGACTGGTTGGATTGTAGTGAGCTAAAAATTTTGTGCCGCTCAAAAGATCGTGCAGTGAAAGGATATTTATTGAAGCTTCTGCCAGACGCGCCATATATTCACTCTCGTCAGGATATTTCTTCCAGTAGTTGTATTCCTCGTCAGAATATTTCAGTCCTGCAGCACGTGCCGCATTAGCCGCTATGCCATTTCGTGAATGACATGCATAACAATTGGGTATATCAACCGGATTTGTGCCGAAATATCTCACAATATGGCCGTTTTCCATTATCGGATTGCCGTCTGCGTCCCTCAACTCCACCACCGATTTTTGGAACGGCTGAAAATCTTTCTGGGTTATGGAACGCAACGAACCTTTTCTGGTCGAATCATTGAAAGCAGTTAAAGGCAGACCCAGCGCGTCCCATATATAAGAAGCCGTAAGCGTGAGCTTGAGATTTTTTACCTGAGGTACCATTGTGTCGGTCATTACTATATCTCCGCCATCTCTGCCCGCATATTCCATATTGCCGCCAAAAAGGGCTTTACCGCTTGGACCGCTGTCTATATTTACTCTTAATTTTGGACCACCGATATATATGCGATCTTTCTTTGTGGCGCCTTTGGGCACTGTTCCTTTCAGATCTTTATACACAAACAGATGCTTCCAAACATAATTAGGCATGGTATCACCCGGATCTCCCATTCTCCCGTTACCATTATTGTCTTTGCTGACATTCCAGTATCGCATCTTGTTGCCTTCGCTGTAGGAGTTGTCAGCCACGAAATAATGAAGTTTAACCTTGTCATCTGGCGTCAGAAATGTTGGAAGTTTTCCATTGGAGCCTGACTTAATAGCTTGCGCCTGAATAGAATTATATGGCGGTATTACGCAGCAATAGCTGATGTCAAAACCTACACAATGCATCCCCAGTTCATAATTTATCATAACATTATACATGTTTACAGGTTCGTAAGCCTTGATAGATTTTCCATTTACCCTCAGGTTTATCTGCTTTAGCAGGTTAAAATTATATGGTGGAGTTTTATCGTATATTTTTGAGTATGACTTTGATAAGTTAAAAAAGCCCACGCCGAAGATTAGCATTGCAAACAATATTGTAAATTTCACAACCCTCTTCCAATTCATTTGTTACCCCCTTGCTTTAAAATATTTCCGATCTGCCTAACCTTCTTTATTGAACTATTTTTTTTCCATATTTCACCTCCTGCCTTTGTTTTATCGAATCGGAATTGTAGGTTACTTAAACATATCATTATATAAACCTGTAGCCCATGGGATATTTTTTCGACCTAACAATCGACTCCACCTGCTTCTCAATACAACATCGGTAAAACCGACCAGTTGTCTTCCGGAGTATTTGTACCTGGTGCTGACATAGTTTGATTCAAGCGGTCCGTATTTGATTGCTCCGTAGCATATTGTTGTAGGGCTTTTCCATTTTGGCAACGGTTTACCCTGAGCGTGCATGGCTATTATTTTCGATACAAAATGAGCTTCTGAGTTGGCTGTATTGGCTGATTTTGAGTATCCCATCGGGCGGGCATCACCTGTTACATAGGTATATTCATCGCCTTTGACCTGATAGGTAAACGGATCGATATCGGCTTCAAACTGCGAGTTTGGTTTAGCAATTCCCATTATCTCTATTAGCTTTGCCGCGCGGATCGGCGGATATATGGCAGCATCGGTAAAATCATAGATATCCTTAAAGCCTTCAAAATTTGCTTTGACCTGCCGTTTTTCTATATCGACTCCTACGATATGCACATCGCTGTGATATTCTATGTAATCTTTATAAAGCTCGTTGAATGCATTATGAAAACTATCAGGGGCGATAGTGATTTCGGGATTCATGTCAAGCAAAACGATTTTGCCTTTTATTCTATGTTTTTTGAAATAATCCGCCATCATACAGGCACGTTCGTATGGAGCGGCAAAGCAGCGATAATTGCCGCTTGGAACAGTCAAAAGAAAGATACCGCCTTTAAACCTTCTCAGCTTATAGCGAAGCGAAAGATGCTCCGAGCCTGGCATAAATGCTGCCGGATATTTTTTCCGCAATATATATTCCTGATCCGGACCAACACCTATTTTGCCGTAATCATAATCGATGCCAGGTGCTACAATAAGATAGTCATACTTTATTTTACCTTTGTCTGTATAGAGGATCCGACTGTTTCGGTCTGCATTGATAGCAGTTGCATTATAAAATATATAGTTGTTGCCAAGAGCCGCATCATCGTATGAATGCAGCAGAAAATCTGTGCTTTCTGCGCCCACCAACCAGATGTTGCTTATAGGGCATGAAAAAAACATACTATTTTTTTCCACAAGCACTACATCAAAGCTTGGATAATATTTTTTCAGGTATTTAGCCATGGTCAGTCCTGAGAATCCTCCTCCTACCACCACAGCACGCGGGCCTTTTGCTTTTGGAAGATCGGCATTATTATCGGGAATAATATCAAATTTTTGTATAGAATCGGATTTTTTTGCCATAGCAGCCGGACTTATAATTTCAGTACCTAAGCCTGCGGCAACAGCAGCAGCCGTTTTAATCAACTTTCTGCGTGAAATCTTCATGCTCATCTTATCTCCCCCTGTTTTTATATAATATAATTATGATGTTAATTTATTTCCTATAGTAAATATCTTATATACCATAACGCACAAAAACCGTAGCGTCAAGTTTCAGATGTCTATAATTTAGATGAACAAAATTATCCGTTTCAGCCCAGAGTTATTTATCATTTGCCAACATCTGCTTGCTTTACGGCTTTTTGTAAAATATCATACAGATCTTTTACACTAAGCACACCTGCCCATCCGATGAATTTTTTGCCATCAGGCAAAAGTATTATGGTGGAAGGCCAGCCTCCCTGAAGATATTTTCTCACTATAAAGTGCATCTTTTCAGAGTCATCAACATATATAGGAATAAAATGTTTATTAATATATGGATAAATTCGATCATTAAACAGATAGTTTCTACTTTCGTATACTCTGCAAAAATAACACCACGATGGCGCTGAGACCAAGAGGAATATAGGCTTATTATCTTTTTGAGCTTCCTTAAAAGCATCGGCTCCATAGTTGCGCCATTTTATCAGATGCTTAAGCTTCTCAGAGTTTCGATAAGAATATTTTGCGGCTACAGAAATTGCCGGGCTAAATTGCAGAAATGTAAAAGCCAATAAATAATAGAGTAAAAAAACAGCTCTTGCAACAAACATTATAGCCCCCTTTTTTTAAAAACAAAAATATACGCCACTGACTTTTTCAAACATCCGGTTTATTATTACATGCAACCTCTGTCGATGCCGGGATTATTCTTTATGCCGACAATATCGGGAGTATTTACGTTAACATTTGCAATATTTTTGTGAGAGTCAAGATATTTT
>JALWSW010000022.1 GCA_027080125.1 Campylobacterales bacterium
GTGCCTGTTGCATTTTTTCAGTCTCCTCTGTTTGAACGAAAAGCTTACCTCACCGAAGCCGCTGATAGAGTGTCCGATATTCTTAATCAAGCCAACTGCCTTCCTTCAAGCTCGGGGCAGATTCATATCTGTCCCGGGTATGTCAATAACCGCATCGCCTACGCTCTTGCTCAACAGGGGTTTTCCGTTTGCCGAGAACCGATAGGCGAGCCGTTACAGACAAAGTTGGAAGAAATGTATAAAAAACATATACAAAAAATTACAGGTCAAAATTTCTACTACGATCCAAAACTTTTTACCAAAAAGGAGGTGGCACATAAATTTTTCAGGGTAGTCAATTGGATCAAAGCTAACAATCGCTTTGATATTGCAAAAACCGGCTGGAAGTATTTCAAAAAACGAAATCAACAAAGGAGGTTGTATGGGTAAGGAGTACGCTCAAACGAAGGAAAGCATTGTTACATTTGTTGCAAACAGAACAGGTGTAAACAAGGAAACAACGAAAAAGGTAATTAACGAAGCTCTGAATGTAATTGCGGAGACAATATCTGCCAAGCAATCGGTAGCAATATCAGGATTCGGAGTGTTTAAAACCGCCGAAAGAGCTGCAAGAACAGGCAGAAATCCCAAAACCGGCGAAGAGATTCAGATACCTGCAAGAACAGCCGTTGTGTTTAAAGCATACAACGGTCTGAAAGATGCAGTTAATCGTTAGCAGCCGATTACTCCCCGCTTTTGCGGGGAGCTTAACTTTGCAGACAAGGAGGTCAGAATAACCAATGCATTATCGGTATCTTCGGATACCGGAAAGATTATTACCGGAACCATCAAAAGGGTTACTTATTTTAATCAAGAAAATTCTTTTGCTATCATTAAGATTCATCAAGACAACGAAAATGACATAACCGCAGTCGGTATGTTTCCCGATTGCTCGGTTATAGGCAAAGAAAAAGTCAAAAATCTGACTTGCAGCTTAACCGGTAAGTGGGTCAAAAACAAGAAATACGGCTGGCAATTTAGCTTTAATAAGATTGACCTTGACAATAACGGTTTACTGTTTTTCCTCACAAACGTTGTCAAAGGACTCGGCGCATCACTATCGCAAAAGCTGATAGACACCTACGGAGAAGATCAGCTTATTGAAATATTGGACAATGACTCCGACAAACTGCTTGAATTTAAGGGAATAAAAGAAAAAAAGCTGGCAAAAATAACCAAATCATGGAATAAATATAAACAGATGAAATCGCTTTCGGATTTCTTTACTCTTAGAGGTGCGAATATCACCAGCAATATGCTGCTTCGAATATACAACCATTTCAAAGATAACCAAACCGATGTAGTCAGTCTTATTAACAAAAATCCCTACGTATTGACTGAGGTCAGAGGCATAGGATTTAAGTCTTGCGACAAAATAGCCTTATCTATCGGTATTGGAAAATATTCTTATGAACGGATAAAAGCCCTGATAGATTATATTCTGCTTTCGCAAGCATCAGATAACGGACACACATATCTCTCCATAAAGCAGATTATGCAGCTTGCAGAGGAATATCTTTATTCAGAGCAAGAAGAAGAATCCAACGAAGAACTTTCCGGTATTATAGCTGAAGTCCTTAGCACTTCAGACGATTATTATGTTTCCACTGACGCAGACACGTCCAATCGGATTGTTGCCTTAAAAGCATACAAATACAAAGAAAATTACATCCGTGATTTTATTAACAGAAAATCTAACAGTTTCAAAGTATCTTCCGAAGAAGCGAACAAATTTATCAAAGAAAAAGAACAGCAGCTTGGTATAAAACTATCCGAACAGCAGCATAAAGCGGTATTTGAGATTGCAACTACAGGAACAGGCATTTTCCTTTTATGCGGTTATGCAGGCACCGGAAAATCCACAATCTCTAAAATTATTCTTGATTTCTATAATAAATATTTCTTTGAGAGAAAAGATATTGTTTGCTGTGCCTTTACAGGTATGGCAAGCAAGAGAATAAAGGACCTGACCGGCTACGCCTCTTCAACAATTCACTCTTTGCTGCAATTCAAGGGAGAAGGGTTTTTTTACAATAAAAACAACAAACTTCCTCATAAGGTTATCCTTCTTGATGAAGCAAGTATGGTTAATCTTAACATATTCTATAGTCTGGTAAGCGCATTATCCGATGATGCAATATTTATAGTTGTAGGTGATAATGCTCAGCTCCCGCCTATAGGAGCGGCAAATG
>JALWSW010000023.1 GCA_027080125.1 Campylobacterales bacterium
CCTATAATGGGAGCAGCAGCATTCATTATGGCTGATTTTCTCGGCATTCCGTATATAAAAATTGCCGCCGCAGCGATAATTCCGGCATTGATGCATTATCTTGCAATCTTCACAATGGTTCACCTTGAAGCAAAAAAGCAAGATATTCGGGGGCTTACCGACGATCAGATACCGGAATGGAAGCAGACTCTCAAGGACAAGGGGCTTTTTCTGCTTCCTCTTGTTATGGTTATAGGTCTTCTGGTAAGCGGCACAACCCCATTTCTTGCGGCATTCTTTGGCATAATTACAACACTTTCGCTTGCTCAGATTAAAGGCGAAACACAATATTTTCTTGTGCCCTATATTCTTTCGGTTTATCAAATCGTAACCGACTCATCTATATTCGGCAATCATCTCGTATTAATTTTGGGTGTTTTGTTTATGATAGGACTATATTATTTTTATCTGAAACACAAAAAGTTTAATCTTCTGACATTTTCCGAATCCGTTTCTCTTGTCATTCTGTTTTTTGCGCTCTCATTAACCATAGATGCGCGGCTTGCGTCATTTTGGGTAAATTTTGCAATTATAGCAATCGGCGTCTTTCATAAAGATTCGATAATACCGATACCGGCAATTGTGGAAGCGTTGAAAGACGGGGCAAAAAACGCCCTTGCAATCGGTGCCGCATGCGCTGCGGTTGGGCTTATAATAGGCGCAACCACACTCACAGGCGCAGGACTTGCATTCTCGCAAAGCAGCGTTCAGATAGCAAAACTCACCGTCAGTATGCTTCATCAAATCGATATTTTTCATCTTCTTTCCGGCTTTAATCTTGTTCTGCTGTTTACACTTATATATGTAATGCTTGCAAGCATAATACTTGGCAGCGGTCTTCCCACAACCGCTACCTATATCATTCTTGCGATAATAACCGCACCGGCTTTGGCAAACTTTGGAATAAGCCTGCTGGCTGCTCATATGTTTGTGCTCTATTATGGGGTTTTGGCAGATGTCACACCTCCTGTTGCGCTTGCCGCTTATGCAGGTTCAGGTATCGCAGGATCCAATCCGTTCAAAACCGGATTGGTTGCATTCCGTTTGGCTGGTGGCAAAGCCACAGTGCCTTTTGCATTCGTCTATTCACCATCGCTATTACTTCTGCCATGGCTGACCGATAAAACCGGAATAGGCTTTCCGTATTATGATTTCATGATTGCATTTGCCTCTACCGTTATAGGCATATTTTCACTTGCCGCAGCGCTTGAGGGATTTCTGAAAACAGAGATGAAATGGTTTGAACGGTTAATTTTTATTGCTGCATCGATTGCCCTTCTTGCCCACGGAGCAGAAATGTTTGCCATAGGACTGACTCTGTTTGCAGCAGGCTTTTTCATACAGACGGCAAGATCAAAAAAGCTCATATAGCAAGATTATAGAGTTGTTCTGCAAACAGTCTAAACCGTCGTTTCGACGCTTAAAAGTTTGGGACCTTGCTTTGTTATGAATTTTCCGGCTTTTATCTCCCATATCCAACCGGAATAACCGTATCCTCCGATAGGTCTTGTAACAAGAGCACCGCGCCAGCTTTCCCGCCTCGGTTTGTTATAACTTATTGTGCCAAATTTTCCGAACACAAACTTTTCTACCTTGTGGGCATATTTCTCGCCTTTTAGCTGTTCGACAAGCTCCCATGCATCCTGGCCGCCCCAAATCGAAGCTCTAAGACAATATTTATTGTCGATGGCTATTTTGTATGCTTCCTGCCTGTTTTCAAACGGCATTATCATACTCACCGGACCAAAAATCTCATCCTTCATACCGAGCATTGAGTTGTTCGCCTCAGTTATTATGGTAGGCTGAACCATATTTCCCTCGATTTTTCCCCCATAAACGATTTTGCCGCCCTTCTCTTTTGCATCCTGAATTATCTCTTTCAATCTTTTAACCACAAAATCACTGGCAATGGGAACGATTTTCAGTTTTGACGGGTCGGTTTGATGATCTATCTCTTCGGTTAGTTTTATAAATTTATCAATAAATTCGCGATATAGCCTTTTTTGAACCAATATTCTTTCCGGAGCCGTGCAGGTCTGTCCCGAATAACCGTATTTTGCCTGAATCAAATCATCTAACGCATCATCTATCGGAGCATCCTCAAATACTATAAACGGGTCGTTTCCGGGTCCTTCGAATACAAGCTTTTTCCTGCTTTCCCTAATCGCTTCTTCATAGGGCAAAATATTTTGGTCGGACCCGAAAACTATTATAACATCGGTTGTATTATCATTTATGGCATTCTGAATAAATTTTTTTCCCGCCTCATAAGAGAATCGTATTTGCTCACCAAATATCGGTTTGTAAAGCCTTTCGGTAAGACGTGCAATCTCGCTTCCCTTGCTTGAAAACTTTACAACTACCCTATTTCCTGCAATCCACGCCGAAAGTATTGCAACATTGAGCCATGCCGAGCCATCGTAAGGAAGCATTACTGCTACGCCTCCTGCCGGCTTTTTTCCCTCAATAAGAGCTTTTATTCGCGGAAACAGCCTCAACTGATTGATATTATGGTCAATCTCTCTTGCGCAATCATATTTGCAAAAGCCCAGATCATTAATAGTTGTATTTATATATTCGTTTCTGTTCTCAAGAAGGCTGTCGGTAAATTGCCAAATTTTTTTTAGGTTTTCTTCAAAGCTATACACGGCTTCCTCCTTTGTTCAATAATGAACCCAATTTGTTTATTAATTTATATAATATCTCCATTTCAAGGGATGTTAAAACGTTAAACTGTTTCTTGAATTCATCTTGCAGTTTTATCAGCAACAACTCCACTTCGGTTCTGCCGTTTCCGCTTAAGGAAAGCGTTTTTTCTTTTTTTTCGATAAGTCCTCTTTTTTCCAATTCCGAAGATACTACAGATATATTGCTTTTGGCAAGAAACAGCGAATCGACAAGCTCCTGCTGCTTCAAAGGATATCGACTCATATAAAGCCTGAGCAGAACGTCAAAATGACTTTTTGTCAGCTGATGCATATTGAGAATTTTACGAATCTTGCATCTTTCAAGCTGATAGATTTTTTTTAACTGAATCCAGATTTTTGTTTCAATTGATAATTCAAATTCATTGTTCATTAATGAACAATATAAACCGAAAAAAATTGCTGTCAAGATCACTGGAGAACTAAAAGAGGTCAGTCGGCTTAAAAGAAAAGATCTATAACATTCTCATATCATTGAGAACGATTTTTCCGGCATATCCATCTCTTACACCTTTAAGGTATGATTTTTAGCTTTGATCCCGGCTTTTTCTTAACCACCGTATATGAATTTGCAAAGAAAAAAACTACGGAACCCTCTGTGCTACATGTGACAAATTTATCTACACGAAATTATTGCGTTTTGAAGACAAAGAAGAATCTAACGGCAAGCACGCCTTGTCTACAGAAAGTATCATAAAAAGCCGTGAATTTATTTGCCGGATAATGGTCTCGTTATAAAGGAAAATATTCTGCAGAATTCAACTGTTTGATGCCTATGATTCCGCCTTCCTTGTACGGGAGAGCTTTGATAGAATAGTTTGAGAAAGATTTTTTTATGCCGCGCATAATGCTAAGACTATCATCTGCAACCGGTTCAATATAGCGATTCACAATGATGGTTTTGGCTGAAATTTCAAGTTCTCTTAATCCATCTAATGTTCGTAGCGTCTCAGCATAGGAAAGTTTATCTATATTCATTACGATAAATATCGAAGAAGATTTAGGATCGGAAAAGCGACTATAAATAAGCCTATTTTCCTCCTTTATCTTTTTAAGCTCGTTATAAACCTCATCGGTATTGGTTTTATCTTTCTGTGAGCTATCTGCAAAAACAGGTGATATGTTTTTTAGCGCTTCTCGCGTATCTACTATTTTTTTTCTGGCTTTCAACAATTTGTCCAACCATACTTCATTGATAATCGGAAGCGCCATAATTCGCAGCGCAAGTCCTGTTGGCGGAAGATCTATTACAACGTTCTCATAGATATCGATATTTACAAGCGACCATATAGCCCTTAGGAGTGCATCTTCTTCTACGCCCGGAGAAAACTTTAGAATATTCAAAGAGTCATCAAGATTAAAAGCAGAAAGATACTTGTATTTTCTTTTAATCTTGATGGTTATTTGTTTCAGATATTCCTCTACCACCCTTTTATAATCAATTTCGCATGCGTCAAGATTTTCAGCAATGTTTATCGGTCTATGCTCCAGACTGATATCAAAAACATCTCCGAGGTTATGCGCAGGATCAGTTGATGCAATCAAAACTTTGGATTTTTTTGATAAGCGCAGGGCATTTATTGCGGCATTTGTTGTCTTGCCGACGCCTCCTTTTCCTAAGAAAAAGTAAATCATCCCATAAGCATTCTGGCAAGATCGCCAAACAGATCATCCATTGATTCATCTCTGATTCTCAAACGTTTTATGTCGTTTTCCATAAATGGTAGCAATCTGAGTGTTATCCCGGCCGGTGGGGCTGGAAGCCCCACCAAAAAACCGAAAAGTATAAGTGCAAACCCTGCCTCTCTTTCAGCAAGAATGAAGTATAAATCATCTGTAGCTTTATTGCGCGCTATTGATGAGAAAAGCTTCCAGAACGCTTTAAGTTGCATTTGCAGCTATCTGAGGAGATTTTTTCAAAGCCTTGAGGAAAGAGTATAGCAGTAATCCGTTAAGAATAAGCATAACAACTACAGCCAGACCGATAACCCATCCTTGAGCTACAGATTTATGCAAAAATACCGGAATTGCAGTAAATAGATACCAGATAAGTGCTACTGTTAATGTAATCCACAAAAAGAAAGCAGGAGTAACCACAGATATTTTATATGCAGTCGTTGCATTTAGCTCCTTTATAGCCCAAAGTGCTACGGTTAAGAGAGCTATACTTGCCAATGTCTGATTTGCGCCTCCGAAGGCAGGCCAGATGACTCTCCATGCACCACCCCACGCCAACCATATTCCTACGGCCGCAGTAGGTATGGATCCTATCCATTTGCTTGTTATAAAATCATGAAATGCACCATCTTTCATTGGAGCCCAAATCTCAGCCCAGGTAAATCGTCCCAGTCTGTTGCAGGTATCAAGCGTTGTCATAGCAAATGCAGCTACCCACAAACCGGCAAAGACAGCCATCGCATGAATTGGCAAGCCTAAACCTGCGTTTGCTGCCCTGCCGTACGATTTTGCGAAAATTCCAACAGGTCCTCCGGCAAACTTCAAATTTCCAGTATAATGAGCACCGAAACTTGCAGCAGATGTGATCAAGGTTTTTGCATGTTCGCCTAAAACGGTTAAACCAAAAGCTGCTATCGAACCGACAACTATTGTTGAAAGAAAACCTTCGGTAAGCATTCCGCCTGCTCCAATCAACGAGCCGCTCGATTCTTTGTCAAGCTGTTTGGAACTGGTACCCGATGAAACCAGCGAGTGAAACCCGGATAAAGATCCGCATGCAATTATGAGGGGAATGACAGGCCAAAACGGGCTCGGCTTGCCTGCAACAATAGCCGCACTCCAGGTTGTATATCCGGGTGTAACGAGATGCCCACTACCGGTAAAGCCGATAATTAGTAAAGATAGCCCACCGACAGCAAGACCAAAATACAGTATGTATGAATTTAAATAATCTCTCGGCTGCATAAGAATCCAAACGGGCAGAGCGGCTGCTACGATGATATAGATTAGAATGACTATCATCCATGTATGGAAAGATGCATGTATAGGGTATGAAAGACCGATCCAGATGGATAGTACTATGAGCACCAGGCCTATAACTGTGGCGACTGTGAAATTGACTTTTGCTCTGTAAGCCAATAAGCCGGTTATGACAGCAGCTACAATAAACAGAAGAAACGCTGTTGGAACTGCAGGTTCTTTAACAAATATTATACCCATCACCGCACCAAATGCTGCAACAATCAGTATTAGTGTTAAGAAAATAAACCAGCTAAACAGATAGCCGGTACCTTTGTTGGTAAGTTCTCCTGCGATCCATGCTATTGATTTGCCCTTTTTTCGTACCGATGCCATTAATGAGAGATAATCGTGCACCATTCCAATAAATACATTGCCAAACCAGATCCACAAGATAGCAGGTATCCACCCCCATGCTATTGCAATTGCCGGTCCGATTATCGGAGCGGCACCTGCTATCGAAGCAAAATGGTGACCGAATAAAACCCATTTGTTTGCTGGTACATAATCAACGCCGTCATTAATTTCGACGGCCGGAGTCTTTCTCGAGTCATCAACCTTGACCAAATTTTTGGAAATCCTTTTGCCGTATACCCAGTATGAAGCAAAATAGATAAGCAAAGCCAGAATAATCAGTAATGCGGTACTCATATTTATTTCCTCCTAAGACTAAATGTATGTCTCGCATCTGTTACGCAAACAACCCCCTATTACCCATTGATCAGACATTAGATTAATTCATATATCCTCCCTGCCCTCTATTATATAACAAATCAGTTTAGTTACAAAATTTTTTGTTGTCAAGCATGAGTAAACTTTTTATTAGTCACGATACATTATTGTCTTTTTCAGATTTTAATGTACAATTACCGGATGTCACATAGAGAATTGTATTTTATAGGCATAGTTTTGCTGGCAGGTATTGCATCGGTCGGATTCTTTTGGGGCAGGAAAAAGAATCTCAGCTTGGCGCGCGAAATTGGAAAAATTACCGAAGAGTTTCTTAGGCCTGTTGGCCAAAATTATATATGGATTGGTGGAGAGATCGGCTATAAAGCAAGTTATGTTATAAAAAAGAGCTTTGCCAAAAAATGTCGTACCATGCTGACACTCCTTCCAAGGCAATCACCTTTTTGGATTCCTATATCGTTGTTGCTTGCAAGATATGACAGATTTTTTATGAGCTATATCTTAGAAAAGAATCTATCCTGCGAGTTTTATCTGCGAAAAAAAGGAACATGGGGCTATGATAAAGAGAGATATGGAAATTCGTTTAAAAAAGAAAAGGTAATTTTAAACAACGCCACTTACATTCTATACAAGAAAGGTGACTGTTCTAAGACACATAAAAAGATAGTCGGGTTGTTAAAACTAAATAGGTCGATAAAGAGTTGTCGTCTCTATAACGATGGTAGAAAAACCATAATCGAGGCAACGGTTACGCCAAGAACCGATACATTGGAACAGTTTATTAAAGATTTTTCCGAGTTTTGTAAAAGCTTATAAATTATGTTATAAAATGAAATAGCTCGGGCACAAAACTCAAAATTCGAAATTGTAAGGAGGTAGTTATATGATGAAAGAAATAACCATTAAAACAAAACATCAGCCTTGCGAATTGTGCGGGTGGTCAATGCTCTTTTTTACGGCGACAAAGGCGTTTAGACGTATCAAAGGTGTGGAAAATGTAGATGCGAACTATGAAGATTCGGCATGGACAATACAATATGACGGTAAGCAGCAGACAAAAAAACATATCGATCAAGTAATAGATGATATGGGATTTTCATCACAATAAACTGTCAAACTCATAGGCGGATGGAGGCTGCCTTCAAAATCTGCTGTTTTTGGTGGGTTTTGTAAACTGAGTCATAATGAGATTAGGCGTTCCAAAGGAATCTAAAAGCAGAGGCTACTTGATGGAAGGCAGAGTAGGACTTACCCCCTCAGGTGTGAAGGAATTAACCGAGCGGGGCATGCCGGTTTTTGTGGAGAGCCGGGCAGGAAATAATGCCGGCTATACGGATGATGATTACAGGGAAGAAGGTGCAACGATTGTATATAGCGCAGAAGAGGTGTATAGACGTTCTGATGTAATTCTTAAGATTGAAAGGCCGACGGAAAGAGAGCTCGATCTTATACCGCAAGATTGCGTGATATGCGCATTTTGGCATCTCGTAACTGCTCCCAAAGACTATGTTGAGAAACTTATGGAAAAAGGTGTTACTGCTTTTGGTTATGAACTGTATGAGAGTAAACCAAATTATCGTCCTATTCTTGCTTCTCAAAGTAAGATTGCCGGTAGACTTGCTCCGCAAATAGCAGGCAGGTTGCTTGAGTCAGGCAGCAACTCTTTCGGTAAATTGCTTGGAGGTATACCCGGGATTCCTCCTGCCAATGTCGTGATTATAGGGGGCAGGAACACTCGGAAGCTATGCTGCTGAGAGCTTATCCGGAGTGGGCGCTACGGTCCATCTGCTCGATAAAAATACTGATAGACTGGAATACATTTCACATTTTACGAACGAGCGTATTATTACCTCGGTTGCAACTAAGCACGCGATAGAAAAATATATTCAATTTGCCGATGTTGTTATATTGTCTGTCCTTGTTCCGGGAGCGCTTCCACCTATCATTATTGATAAAGATATGGCCAGACGGATGCGCAAGGGAACGGTTGTTATAGACTTTGCTATTGACCAGGGCGGTGCAACGGCAATTACAAGAGCAAGAGGTGCTCACATAGATCCTTTTGTTGAAAATGGCATCACATACTTAGCCATACCAAATGCTCCGGCAATGGTTGCGCGAACAACATCTAAAGCACTGACACTTGCTATTATGCCTATTTTGAAATCTGCTATGAATTCAAAGGACAGGCTTTACCATGCATGCTATATATACAACAGAAAGAAAATATGAATTGGCAATCTATCTACAAAAATGGTCTCGTTAGTGCCGGGGAAGCTGTAAGCTCTGTAAAATCAGGTGACCTGATATATGTAAGTGGAAACGCCTCCACTCCGACTATTTTGCTTGATGCTCTGGCAAGGCATGTGGAGTCTGATCAATTGAAAGATATAACAGTTTCACATGCGGTACTCGCTGGCAGCGACCGACTGAAACAAGCAGAAAAAGATGGCAGGATAATACATCGGTCGTTTTTTGTAGGATCTGCGGATAGGGATGCGGTTAATATGCAATCAGGTTATATTCCAATTCACCTTCATAGAATACCTGTGTAGCTATAAAGGAGAATCCTCCTGACG
>JALWSW010000024.1 GCA_027080125.1 Campylobacterales bacterium
CTATCGTAAGTGGAGTAAGTTCCGCATCATCAGGTGAGTCTGCACCTACACTTATGGTATCTCCTTCCATTTCGCGCAAGAAATCAATGTTATCTTTTACATAATCTGAAAATCTCGGAAATTCTCCGTCAAAAAAAACCGCATACGCATAATGATTTTCCACAGCCAAGCCCAGTGCCGAGCGCAGCCCGTCACCTGCATATACCGAATTTTCCATAAGCATATATACCTTTTTATCCTCTGGCATAACTACCCCCCTATAGTGATAAATATTTTCCGCATTCTCTTATCATTTCAGCATGATACTCCTGCGAGCTCATCTGAGATTTTGCCAAACCGCCCGGTATATCTTTTTCAGCATCATAACCTTCGCACGAATAGCTTTTGGCGCATATAGCCAGATCTTTTGTGTCAAACATTTTGGATAGTCTGGCAAAATCAGGATGTTTGGTCAGATGAGTTGCTTTATAGGTAAAGAATATCTTAACTTTTTTGCCTGCCTTTAAGGCAGCGCTAACCACACCCATAACATGCCTCATATGCCCAGGATTGGTTACAAAAATTCCAAGTCTGTTCGGATCAGCGGCCATTTTACCTCCTTATCTTTTAAAATACTATGGCATTGCCGACAAGCTGTAGAATTCCCCCTACCATGTCTCTCTCGTAGCCATATTTTGGAAACATTGCGCTGAATTGAGTTTTGCATATAGCGCATATTGTGGCAAAATAGTTAACATGATATTTTTCTACCACTTCATACAACGCCTGCATTCTTGGCATTACACCATTTATTCTGGTCTGCATAATTTCCTCAGTCAAAAGGCCTGCTCCAGCCCCGCAACAGAATGTTTCTGCCTTTGTCGTACCTTTTCTCATATCTACAAAGTGATTGGCGACAGATTTAATGAGATCTCTGGGAATCGTAAATTGATCGCCGGGTTTTGAGCCCATTCTTGATGCCCGAGAAACATTGCATGGATCATGGTAGGTAACAACAAATTCATCATTTGCGGATTTATCAACCTTTATTGTGCCATCTTTAATCAATCCAAGCGTAAAATCGCAGATATGGGTAGGCTGGAGATAACGATTATCCAGAAAATCAAACGGACCGTTCATTGTATTTGAATAATTATAGACGGCTCTCCATGCGTGACCGCATTCGCCTATGACAACCCTTTTTACCTTCAGTCTCTTTGCTTCGTCCCAGATTCGCTTGTTTATCTTTTTCGCATTATCATAGCTGCCTATAAACATACCGAAGTTTGCAGCCTCAGATGCATAAGAGGAAATAGTATAACTAATTCCGGCTTTATGAAACACCTTCGCATATCCCAACAACGATTCTGTATGAGGCAGGGCAAAAAAATCAGCTGAAGGTGGCACCAGAAGAACCTCAGCTCCCTCCTCATTTAATGGAATTCTTATATCTTTACCTGTTTCATCCTTCAAGTCTTCTTCAAATTCGCCAAGTACGGTTTTTAATGCATGTTCGTCGGTTCCCATATTGTTGCCCGACCAATATACCTGATGTATGACATGCGTTGCATATTTTTGCCCCATTCCAATAGAATCCATAATTTCGCGTGCTGCCATTGTGATTTCGGCAGTATCTATTCCGTATGGACAAAACCGGGCGCAGCGCCTGCATTCGGAACACTGATAAAAATAGGAGTACCATTTTCTTAATACATCTTCGGTAAAAGGAGTTCCTCCTCCGGCAGTGGTAAAGTAGTATCGATAAACATTTCTCATTAACTCAGCTCTTCCGACAGGTGTGTTGTTTATATCTCCACTGCCAAGAAAGAACTGACATTTATCCGTGCATGCCCCGCATCTAACACAGATATCCATATAATCTTTAAGTGCTTTATTGTTATCCAGTAACTGTTTAAATGTACCTAAAGCCTTTTCCTTCCAACCTTCCTGAAGTTTTGGCGGAAAGCCAAGCTCCTTCATATCCGATTCGTCAGCAGGTTGGACAGTTTCTGTTCCCATAATACCCGGAGAAGCCTTAGGGATTTTAATTTTACCTGTTAGCTCATGTATTTTATAATCTGCCATTTTATACCCCTTATATTGTTAATCTTGTAGCTCTTTCGTCCGTATATCTTTTCTCTCTTGGGTTATCTACCATCGCAAATGTCGGGCTGAAGAATATACCTACAAAATGCATGATCTTGCTGAAAGGTATATAACCTATTAAA
>JALWSW010000025.1 GCA_027080125.1 Campylobacterales bacterium
GCGCTATATGATGCATAGGCAGCAGAGAGGGCAACTGTCGGGCAAAGGAGTCTGATGTTACAATCAGAGTTCCGGTTTCGGCGATTCCGAAGTCCGCCTTCTGAACGGCAACATCGGCTTCCTCTATATCGCAGCAGTCAAAGGGAAAGAGAGCGCTATCTGCCCATCTCTTTTTTCCGCTTATTAACCTTTTGAGTTCGGTTTCGAGCTTTTCTTTATTTATGAGCATTATCTCCGTTGAGACGGCTTTTGCCTCTTTTATAAATAGCTGCAGTTTGTCGTAAGTTCTCTTTTTCAGCGGAGATTTCGGCCTGATATTCTTCTCTGTGGTAACTCTCTTTATACTCTCAAAACTATTCATCTTTTTTGTAACCTTTTTTAATCATCAGACCGGCAGGAACCTTCGAAAGTCTGTAAAGCTTTGGAGAGGAAAACAGAGTCCCGTAGATTTTCATCATAACCGATAGTTTTTTGTCAGTTAATTTTCTGTTTACAGCCTCATTTCTCAGCTCTCTGATCATATCGGCAAGTTTTATACCAACCGAGCATGCCTCCTGGCATGCATAGCACAATGTGCATGCGGCAAAGGGAAGCTCGGCTCTGTTTGGGAGTCCCTCAAGAAGCGATGTCAATACGATTCCGATCGGTCCGGGATAGGTTGCCCGGTAGCTGTAACCTCCGGCAAATCCGTATACCGGACAGACATTTATACAGGCTCCGCATCTTATGCAGTGAAGTATCTCACGGAACCTTCCCGAGATTACCGCATCCCTGCCGTTATCGATAAATATGATATGCCTGCTTCTTCCTGACTCTTTTTCCTCCTTTGATATTCCGGTGAGAAATGAAACGTATGAGGAGATCTTCTGCCCTGTTGCGGCTCTTGGAAGCAGTCTTAAAAAGAGAGACAGATCTTTGATCGAAGGAATGATCTTTTCCACGCTGGCAAAAGCGATATGAACCTTCGGGACGGTTGTGACCATCCTGCCGTTTCCCTCGTTGGTAACAATCACAATCGTTCCGGTATCGGCAACCGCAAAGTTTGCGCCGGTTATTCCGATATCCGCCTTGAGAAACTTTTCCCTCAGCGTTTCTCTTGCAATTTTGGTAAGTTTAGCGGGATCGGATGTATAACCGGTCTTAAGCTTATCGGCAAATAGTTTTCCGACTTCCTCTTTTGTTTTATGAATTGCAGGCGCAATAATATGCGAGGGCTTCTCGCCTGCAAGCTGAATGATAAACTCCCCCAGATCTGTTTCGGTTACCTCTACGCCTTCCTTTTCAAGGGCTTCGTTTAGTCCTATCTCTTCGGTTATCATCGACTTGCCTTTGACAACAAGCGAGCCGTTGTTTTCACGAATAATTTTTAAGGCGATACGCCTTGCCTCTTCTGCATCTTGCGCATAGTGAACCTTAGCACCTGATTTTTCCGCATTTTCTTTAAATTTGTCAAGATAATAGGAAAGATGAGCAATCACATCCGATTTCACAGCCGAGGCGGATCGTCTATAGCTTTCAAAATCGATAGAGCCAAGCGTATCGGCTCTTGCCTGCCTGAAACGTTCGGTTGCATTATAAAGCGCCTTCTGCAGATTTTCATCCTTCGCAGCGGCAATTGCATTATCGCTGAAGCTGTTCATTTTCCGCTCTCGGCAACCAGTTTGTCAAGCAGCTCCGCCAGATGCATAACCCGGATATCGCTTTTGAGTTTTCTCAGTGTCTTTTCAAGGGTAAACAGACACGCCGTATCTGTTCCGACAAGATATTCAGCTCCACTTGAGACTATTGCTTTTGCCTTCATCTGTGCCATGATACCGCTCATCTTCGGATACTCTACGCTGTAGATACCGCCGAATCCGCAGCATCTGTCCTCCAGTTCATAGTCGGTAAGCTGCACGCCGTTTATCTGTTTTAATATATTAATCGGCTGATTGTAAACGCCTAAGATTCTTCTTTGATGGCAGGAATGGTGAAACGCTATTTTGGCATTAAGGGTAAGAAAGGAGAAATCCGCCTTTATATGCTCCAGGAATTGAGAGAATTCATATGTTCTTGCTGCAACTGCTCTTGCTTTTTTTAATGTCGGATAATCATCCCGGAAAAGATTTTCATATCCATGCTTAATCATACCAACACAGCTTCCGGAAGGCGAAACAATAGGGGTATCGGTACGGTAGAAAATCTCTATCAGTTCTTTTGCCACCTA
>JALWSW010000026.1 GCA_027080125.1 Campylobacterales bacterium
ATAGTTATTGTGCTTACAAGCTCAGAAATAGAAAAATTGAAAATCGGCATCTTATACGGTACAAATGCGGCAAAAAACGGGTGGCTTGAGGATGTCAGATTTATACTGTTTGGAAAATCCGAAAAGATAATACTTGATGAACCGGAGCTTCTGAAAAAACTCAACCTCGCTAAAACCGTAGCATGCAGATACATTGCCGAAGAGGAGAAAATCGATAGGCAATTGGCAGAAAAAGGGATAAAAATTGAATATATAGGAGAGCTACTTTCAAACTATATCAAACAAGGATATACCCCACTCACATTTTAACCGGTAGCGCTATCCGCCTCCTACCGGAGGGAATATGCTTACGGTGTCTTTATCGCATAGACCGTAATTCATATTTCCTTCTATGCTTTTGCCGTTGACAAGAACTATCCTGGTTAGCTCCTCAGGAAGCTCTACCTGTTTAAACAGATCGGCAATCGTCGAGCCCTCAGGCAGCCTGCAAGCGGACTCTTTTCCGAACCGGTTTCTCAAATCGGCAAAAAATTTAACCTTTATATTCATGTCCGGCAAAATGGTTTGATAACAAAAAAGCCTCTGCAAATTTTGTCGGATTATCAGCAATTCTATTTCCTACGGTTTTGCTCTGCATTATCAAGCCTTTAAGCATTCCGATTCTGCTGTTATCTCCCACCAAACAAGCTCCGACCGGTTTGCCATCTTCTATCCAGAACTGCACAAAACGTCCTTTTGAGGCATCTTTCCATTTGATAATTTCGGTATCTTTATCAATTTTTCCAAAACTCGCAGCGCTCATACTGCCGAATGTAACCGTATTGTAAAGCAATCCGCCGGGATATTCAATATCACAGCCAGCCATATTAAACCCGGCTGCACGCCCCTGCTCAACCGCTTCAGGCCAGGTTGGATACACCTTGCTGACGTCTTGATTCAGTGAAATTACCTGCGCTATATCCCCTGATGCAAAAACCGATTTGTCGCTGGCTCTCATATTTTTATCTACAACTACACCCCTATCGGTCTTTATGCCGGAGCCATTCAAGAAATCGATATTGGGTTTCACGCCCACTGCAGCAATTGCCATATCAGTGGTTATTCTTCTGCCCTGACTGGTCACAACCGTGATTTTGTCCGCAGCTTCTTCAATCTCTTTTATGGCATCACCTGTAAGAAGATTGACCCCTTCATCCTCCAGTGCCTTTTCAAAAATCAAAGCTGCCTCAGGCGGAAGCATCCTCGGAAGAATTGTGTCAAACTTTTCGATAATCGTAATCTTTTTTCCTATCTTATGCAAAGCATTTGCAAAGATCATACCGATAAAACCGGAACCTATGATAATCAGCTCATCAATCTTTGCCAGTTGTTCCTTAAATCGCCTGACATCATCAAAATCCCACAAACTCACAATCCTCTCAAACAATGCCCACCGGTTAATCGGGGTAGAACCGGTCGCAATAAGCAGCTTATCGTATCCAACCGCTTCGCCATCGGCAAATTCGACATACCTTTCCTCTGCAAACAGTCTTGCTGCCCTGCGACCGGCAAGCAATTTGGCATTACAGCTTTTTAGAAACAGTTCATTATGCTCATACAAAGCGTTCTCGTTTATCTCAGAATTAAGATAATAGGGAGTCAGCATTCTGCTATAGGGATGAGCGTCTGAGAAAGCAACATATATCTCGCTTTCAGGTGCTTTTTCTCTTATGGCTTTGGCTGCTGCAAGACCGCTTGCCCCGGCTCCAAGTATAAGATATCTTTCAGCCATATATTACAAATCAAGCTCTTTCAGCTTTGCCTCAGTCGGGGTAGCACTGCTATCCCAGCCTCGCAATTTATAATACTCCGGAAGCATTTCAGAAAGCCTGTTTACCATCCCTTTTGTAGGACCTTCGGGTATCTTTCCTTCCAGTATCCGTTTCGGAAGCGTATCCTCTGAGCCAGAAATACCGGCTTCAAGGTTATAAAGATGCTCCATATTCCAGATTCTTTCGCCAATCTTCAGCGCATCGTCAACCGAATAATTGCTTCCGGTTGCAGAGTTAATCATAGGGACAATTTCAGGAAGCCCGATGGCAAAAGTGGAAAAAACACAAAGCCCGCTGCTGTCAACAACACCTGTTGCATCCTGAAACAGCTTCGTGAGAGCGGCTTTTCCTTCCGTGGCTGCCGGATCGGTTTTCTCGGGTATCCCCATAATCTCAGATGCAATCGTATATCCCCTGAGATGATCGGCGCCTCTGTTGTTTGTGGCATAAGCCAGTCCGATACCCTGAACCGATCTCGGGTCATAGGCGGGAAACTCCTGTTTTTTCACACCCATAAAGAATTCAGGATGTCCGAACCGTTTTGAAAGCCTATACGCCCCTTCGGCAAGATAATCTCCAAAGCCCTCTCTGTAGCCTGTTGCATAAGCCATCTTAACAAGCGCCTCAGCATTGCCAAAAGCAAGATTCATTCCTGCGGTCTTCTCATCTATGGCACCGGTATCATATAGCTCCATAGCACAAGCAAGCGTTGCTCCGTATGAAATCGGGTCCATTCCAAGATCATTGCAAAGCCAGTTTGCCTTTATCAGGGCATCTATATCATCAACCCCGCACAACGGTGCCATTGCCCAGGTATTCTCATATTCAGGACCCTCGCCCGCATTTTTCCAGTTTCTTGAACTAGTGCTCACTATATATTGCTCTGATGCTTCATCGGGAAGCTTTGTAACCCTGCCGCAGGCAATTGTGCAGGCAAAGCACGCCTTATTTGCAACAAGTCTCGTGTCGGCCAAGGTTTCTCCACTCACCTTCTCCGCATTCTCAAATTGAGCCTTTCTGAAATTATATGCCGGAAGACCGCCGTATTCATTCATAACATTTACCAAAACCGCGGTTCCATAAGCAGGAAGCGCCTTTCCGGTTACAGGTGAATCCTTCAATATCTCTTTTGATCTGTTTATATCTTCAAAAAATTGCGTCGGATTATTTACTCCTATTCCTTTTGTGCCTCGCACCACCACGGCTTTCAGTTTTTTCGAACCCATAACGGCTCCGACTCCGCTCCTGCCTGCGGCTCTATGTTTTTCATTCACAATACAACTGAAAAGAACCTTGTTTTCACCCGCCGGCCCGATAGCAGCAACCTTAGCTTCGCTGTCACCTTCAGCAGATTTTAAAAGCTCTTCGGTCTCCCAAACGCCTTTTCCCCAAACCTCAGAGGCGTCTTTCAGAGCAACCTCATCATTATATATGGATAGATAAACCGGTTTCTCGGCTGCTCCCTCAAAGATTATCATATCATAACCTGCAAATTTCAGTTCAGAACCGAAATAACCGCCCGAATTTGAGCATGCAACAGCTCCTGTTAACGGACTTTTGGTCACAATCATATAGCGCGCTCCGGTTGGAGCCGGAGTTCCGGTCAAAGGACCGGTTACAAAAATCAGCTTATTTTCTTTGGAAAGCGCGTCAATTTTAGGATCGGTTTCAGCCACAAGATATTTTGTTGCCAAGCCTCTTCCGCCTATGAATTTATTTTGCCAGTCTTGATTAATCTTCTCGATTTTTATAGAACCATCAGAAAGATTAACCCTCAACAATCTGTTTGTATATGAACTGCTCATAGACTTGCCTCCTTGACGCTGTAAGCATCTGTCAATTTCAATGCCCACTGACTCATCCTGGAAGTAGATGATGTATCAACATCCCCGTAAGTTATTGCACCGGTCGGACAATTGGCAACGCAGGACGGATCACCATCGCATAAATCGCATTTATATACCTTTCCGGTTGCGCTATCAAAGCTGATGGTTCCGAACGGACACGCTATCGTACAGACCCTGCATCCTACGCAACGATCCTTATCGACAACCTTGGCTTTTGTTTTAGCATCGATCGAAATAGCGGAAACCGGGCAGGAATTCATGCACCAGGCCTCATCGCATTGAAAGCAGGTGTATGGCACATATCTTGCAATTGTGTCAAAAACAAAAGCCTTGATAGCCGATTTTGCCGGATTGAAACTACCGGTTAAGTGCCACGAACAGGCAAGCTCACACTGCCTGCAGGCGGTGCATTTTGATATATCAACCCTTAACGTCTTCATACACACCCCCTAAAGATGAGATAACAGTATTGCGAATTTTTAGAAACTAAATTTATTTTATAACGCTTGATTAATTTTGTCAAGAAAGTTACGAAAATGTTACTCAACAAAACAACTTTCTGAATTGAAAGAATTAGAACCCACCTTCTGCAATATATCAAAATTAACAAGAATATTATAACAAAATATGGTGCGCCCGGAGGGATTCGAACCCCCAACCGGCGGATCCGAAGTCCGCTGCTCTATCCAATTGAGCCACAGGCGCATTTAAAATTGGCCAGTCTTACACATATTTATCATCTTTGTCCTTTTTGTCAACATTCTCTATTTTTGTAAAAATTGCTATTGACAGCAAAAATTATCCGTATAGAATAAACTTGTCTTAATATCAAACTATTAGGAAAATATTTAATAAGGGGGTGAACAGACAAGCTTAGGTTTGGTTTGATATAAAAAAATAAACAAAAAAAGAAAGGGGGTATTTATGTCTAAAATTTTCAAAAACGGTTTATTAGTTTTTGCTGCGATCATTTTAAGCAGTTTGATTTTCGCCACAAACGGCTACAGCAAGAAAAAACCTTATGTGTTGGGGGCAGATTTTTCAATCACTGGCAGGGCTTCGTTTTTGGGCGATCCTGAAGCCAAAACAGTTACATTATTGGTTGACCAGATTAATAAAAAAGGTGGAATCAACGGACATCCGCTGAAGGTTATTATGTATGACGATGAGAGCAACACGACAAAAGCAAGGCTTAATTTTGAACGTCTTATAAAAAAAGACCATGTGATAGCTCTGTTTGGTCCCTCGCTGTCGGGAA
The DNA here is from genome assembly GCA_027080125.1 of Campylobacterales bacterium. Taxonomy (GTDB): domain Bacteria; phylum Campylobacterota_A; class Desulfurellia; order JAADFJ01; family JAADFJ01; genus JAADFJ01. The sequence continues at coordinate 4,917 of JALWSW010000026.1, forward strand.
TATCTCTCGCGGTCATAGATCTTGCAAAACGGTATAGAATTCCTCTCATATCATGTGCGGCAAGTTATAAAATAGTGGTAAACCCAAGAACCGGAAAAGCCAGGAAGTGGGTTTTTAAAACTCCGCAATCCGATTCTATGGCTGTTGAGAAGATATACGAGTTTATGAAAAAGAAGGGAATTCACAAAATTGCAATTATTACGATAACAACCGGCTTCGGAGCAAGCGGCAGAAGTCAGCTTTTAAAATATGCTCCGAAATATGACATAAAGATTGTAGCTGATGAAAAATATGGACCGAAAGATACTGATATGAGCGTTCAGCTTACAAAGATCAAAGGAAGCGGGGCTCAAGCTCTTGTAAACTGGTCTATAGGACCATCGCAGGTTATTGTCACAAGACAATGGAAACAACTCGGGCTTTCAAAACAGATGTTGCTTTTCCAGAGTCACGGTTTCGGAAGCAAAAGAAATATCAAACTTGCAGAAGGAGCTGCCGAGGGTGTTTATCTGCCTCTGGGAAAAGTAAATATAGGAAGGATACTTCCTGCAAGTGATCCTCAAAAGAAACCTATAATGGCATATATCAGAAGTTATGAAAAACGATATCATCAGCCGATTTCCTCCTTCGGCGGACATGCTTACGATGCGCTTACGCTTCTTGTGGATGCTCTTAAAGCCGTAGGTCCAAACAGAGCAAAGATAAGAAACTATCTTGAGCACAAAAAAGGTTATATTGGTATGCACGGAATCTTTAACTTTTCACCTACAGATCATAACGGTCTGACCAAAGACGCGTTCGAAATGGTCGTCGTTAAAAACGGTGATTGGGCAATTGCACATTAAAAACATAAGCGGGGAGCTCTCCCCGCTTTTTAAATAATTTAATCAATTTAACTATGGATAGTATAAGCTTTGCAAGCCAGCTGTTTCAGTATCTGATTACAGGAATAACGGTCGGTTCCGTATATGGACTTGTGGCTCTCGGTTTTAATATAATATATAATTCGACAGAAATCATAAATCTTGCTCAGGGAGATTTTGTGATGCTGGGCGGTATGTCAAGCGTTTTCTTTGTGAGTGTTCTTCATCTTCCGCTTGCAATAAGTATAATCCTTGCCATAATTTTTGCATTTATCGTAGGCGCATTATTTGAGAGAGTCGCTATATGGCCATTAAAAAATGCAAATCAGGTTACCCTTATCCTGATAACATTGGCAGGTTCCCTTATACTTGAAGGAATCGTGATGCTAATTATGGGCAAAGATCCATACACCCTGCCCTATTTTACCGGTAGCAAAACAATATTTCTGTTCGGAGCCGCAATATCGCCTCAATATATCTGGGTTATAGCAATATCGGCAATTACCGTAGCTTCGATGAGCTATTTTTTTAACAAAACAATTACAGGCAAGGCGATGAAAGCCTGCTCGGACAATCCGTTTGCAGCATCACTTATGGGGATACCGGTAAAAAAGATGATTCTGCTTTCATTTGCAATAAGCGCATTGATAGGTGCGGTTGCAGGAGCAGCCATTACACCGTCGCTGCTTATGGAATACGACAGAGGTCCTATGCTCACAATCAAAGGATTTGCCGCCGCAATAATAGGAGGCTTGGGAAGTTTCGGAGGAGCAATCATCGGAGGTCTCATTCTGGGCATCACAGAAGCCCTTTTTGCAGGACTTATAAGCAGCGGATACAAAGACGCAGCATCACTGGCAATATTACTTCTTATACTGTTCATCAAACCGCAAGGAATATTTGGAAAAGAATGAAGTTGGAAAAATTTGCAACCGCAGCGGTAATAATTGTTCTGATAATTTTTCCTATAGTTGCATCATCAAATGATAATTTAAGCTATTACATAAACATAATGACCATAGTCGGAATCTATTCGATGATAACGGTTGGTCTTACTCTTCTTGTCGGTTACGCAGGTCAAATATCTCTTGGACATGCCGCATTTTTTGGCATCGGGGCTTACGGCTCCGGAGTTCTCACAACAAAATTCGGAATAGACCCATGGCTTGCTATGGCTGCAGGCGCTGCACTTTCATCGGTTATTGCTTATCTGATAGGACTTCCGTCACTCAAACTTAAAGGACATTATCTGGCTATGGCAACCTTGGCATTTGGAATAATTATCTACATATTTTTCAAAGAGGCGGATTTCCTGACCGGCGGTCCTTCGGGTTTGCCGGATATTCCCGGAATTTCGGCTTTCGGTTTCAGTTTTGACACCGATTTAAGATATTATTTTCTTGTTTACGCAATACTTATGCTTGAGGTTATCTATTCAAATAACATAATGAAATCGCGCATCGGAAGGGCACTTAAAGCTATAAGGGACGATGAGGACGCCGCAAGCGCAACAGGTGTCGCAGTTTATCGATATAAACTGAAAATATTTGTTATAAGTGCATTCTTTGCATCAATTGCAGGATCACTGTATGCCTATTATCTTAATTTTATAGATCCTTCAACATTCGGATTTTTCCCATCGGTAAAGTTTTTGATTATGGTTATAGTGGGAGGCTTGGGCAGTCTTCCGGGCACAATATTTGGAACATGGTTTATGACATTCCTTGATTCGGAATGGCTTTCCTCTATCGGCAGCCTTACAACTCTGGTATATGGCATAATACTACTCATATTGCTCATGTTCCTGCCGGAAGGAATAGCAGGGCAATACAGAAAACTTAAAACAAAGATAGTTATGCGAAAAAATGAAAAATAATAAACCGATTCTTGTCCTGAACAACATTTGGAAAAGTTTCGGTGGTATGATGTCGCTCAGTGATGTTTCCATAAGTGTACCAAGAAACAGAATAAAAGCCGTCATAGGACCGAACGGGGCTGGAAAAACAACGCTATTTAATATAATAAGCGGTGCATTGAATCCGAATAAAGGCAGTATAATTTTCGAAGGTCAGCCAATAAACGGTTTGCCCTCTCACAAAAGGACTTTTCTGGGTATAGGGAGAACCTTTCAGACGGTAAAACTTTTTAAGCAGATGAGCGTCCGGGAAAATGTGATGGTAGGAAGACATTGCAGAAGCTCTTCAGAATTTTTCAGTTGCGGACTCCGTTTTCCAAAATCGAGAATCGAAGAAAAAAAGATCGCTGAACGAGCGGATGCGGAACTTGATTTTGTGGGAGCATACGATATGAAGAATCAGGTTGCAGGTTCATTGCCTATAGGTTTGCAAAAAACGGTTGAGGTAGCGCGTGCGCTCGCAACCGATCCGAAACTTATACTTCTTGACGAACCTGCTGGGGGACTAAACGACAAAGAAACGGAGCGATTTTCCGAACTCATAAAAAAAATACAGGAAAGAGGTATAACGGTTCTGCTTGTGGAGCACGATATGAGACTTGTTATGAATATATCCGATGAAATAGCGGTGCTTAACTACGGAGAAAAGATAGCAGAAGGTGCTCCGGAGGCAATAAAAAACAATAAAAAAGTGATAGAGGCTTATCTTGGGTAAAATATTGGAAGTTGCGAATCTTTCGGTCAACTATGGTGGAATAGCAGCACTGAAAGGTGTCTCGCTTAACATTCGGGAAGGTAACTTGGTAAGCATAATAGGTGCAAACGGGGCAGGAAAAAGCACACTTATGAAGGCTATCTCCGGCTTGGTAAAATATCAGGGCAAAATAATCTACAACGGCAAAAATATCAATCATTTGAATCCAAGTAATATTGTAAATGCCGGAATCGTAGCTGTTCCTGAAGGTAGGCAGCTTTTCAAAACTATGAGTGTAAAAGATAATATAATGCTCGGGGCATATCTGAGATATAAAAAAAAAGATGAAGTTACGAGAGATTATGAATGGGTATGCTCGCTTTTTCCTATAATTGCCGACAGATCGAATCAGATTGCCGGAACATTATCAGGCGGTGAACAACAGATGATTGCAATAGCCAGCGGCCTGATG
>JALWSW010000027.1 GCA_027080125.1 Campylobacterales bacterium
TTGCTCTTGACTTTAGGAAATAATGAGTGTATAATTGTATGCAGATATGAGTTCACGGTAAAATTTCTCATATCAATAACGCAAAAAAGGGGGTAATGTTGCACGCAACGGTTAAAGCAAAACATAAAGTCAAATATACAAAATTTCAGAGTATTGTCAAGAAAAAATTAGTCCAAAACGACATGCGGCAATGGGTACTTGCCGAAAAGCTGCACATATCAAAGCCTCACTTGGCAAAAGTTCTAAAAGGTCAGCGAAAATCATACACGATAGCCAAAGCAATATGCGACATGTTTGATATTCCCTATTCGATATACAAAGGACTGCCGGAATATCTGCAAAGATGCCGGGCAACCGGCAAGCAGGTTGGGCAGAGAACATTATATTCCAAAAAGCAAACTAATCAGGCAAGCAAATGTTAAACCCTGCCGAAAAAGGTCAACTGTCTTACTCTGAAGAAAGAAGTTTTGCTGACAAAAACGACAATCAGGCAAAAGAACGTTATAGAAAAATCAGGATAGCGCTTTACACAAAGCAGATCCAGCTTCAGGATGTTGCGCGTGATCTCGATGTTTCTACATCAACAATGACACGAACTATCCAGGGTCAGCAATGGAACTTGAAAGTCATTAGATGGGTAAAAGAAAATCTGAATATCGAACTGCCCATGCAGCAACATTTTCGTATCACCAAAATCCGCAAACAAAATCAAAAAAAGAAACAGACACTTGATCCTCGCTTTAAAAAATATTTCACGCCAAAAGAGGTTTCATTTTATTACGGCATTCCGTACAAAACTCTTGCAGCTCAACGGTATAAAAAAATCGGAATACCTTACCGCAAACTCGGCAAAAAGGTCCTCTATGAGAAAAAAGATTTGGAAAATTACATTGCAACACAATCTGTCAAAATATCGGTATATACAGGTAATCAAAAGGGGTCGTAATGCGAAAAGAAGCAGAACCGCGCCGCTCTAAACAGCGCGATTCCAAAATTCCGCCTTCATTAAACAATAACACATTTTCAGGCATTGTCAAGGGAAAAAACACCAACTTTATCAGAAACTATTTTCCGTTCATTCAGTTTTGCAGAAAAAACAAGGAGGACGTTTGAAAAGAAAAACCGAATTTATCATCGCAAAAATCTTGGCAATTATACTCACAATAGCAATTCTTCCTATTGCGATACCGGCTTTCATATTACTCAAAATAATTGATTTGTTTGTAATAGCCGCAGAGAAAATCAGCAAAAAAAGGGATAATTATGCGCAAAACTGAGCAAGCAAGTCTGTTGAACTTTCGCTCGCCAAAGAGCTTCAGCGTAGGCGGAATTGGAATAGACACAATTAAGCAGCTATTGCAAAAGAAATATCCGGATCACGACTTCCGGTGGCGCGACAGGGCAATCGGCGGAGCTATGGGACTTTGCCCTGAACATGATGATCGTAAACCAAGCCTGAGCGTCAGCTACGGACAAAACAACCAACCTTATTTTCATTGCTTCGGATGCGGATTTTCCGGCAATCACAACACATTAACCGGAAAACATAAGTGGGTTGATAACAAAAAATGGCAGGAAATCATAAAAACAAATGAGCGGGCGTTGGAACTTGCAAATCAGTTTAAGAAAAACTTGCTTTCAGATACAAACAAAAAAGGAGCAAAAGCATACCTGAAATTCAGGACCGGAGCCGGAAACGAAACAATAAACAAAGTAATAGAGCGATTTCCTATTGGCTTGGTTAAAAAAGGCTTTAGGTCTCAAACGGATATGCTTTTCGAGAAAACACTTGAAAAGCTATGCAGGTTCAACGATCAGCTTGTATTCGTTTACGATGATGGATATGAGCATATAACGAAGTTTCATTTAAGAAAACCGTTCTCAAAAAACTTTCTGACCATCAAACTCCTTGACGGCGGAATGTTTAATTTTCATAAGATCAAAAAGAGCAGCGCAAATGCGGTATTTATCGTTGAAGGCGAGTTTGACGCAATCACAGCCGCAATTGCATCAAACAGCAATTTATACACATTCACAGCAACCGGAGCAAGCACAAATCTGAGAAAAAACGAGATTGACTATATCCTGATGCTTAACAAGGTCCCATTCCTTGCGCTTGACTGGGATAACGCAGGATTGGAAGCGGAACTCAAATTTGCAGAACAATCAAAGAAAAAAGAACAGATATACGT
>JALWSW010000028.1 GCA_027080125.1 Campylobacterales bacterium
CCCATCAATGATGCAAAACGGTATGCAACAAAAATAGGCGTAAGCATTGTAGATGATGAAATTGTTCCGCTGAGAGCTCTGGATACCACGAGTCAGCTTTTGAGTATGAAAAAACATGGGGCACAGTATGCGCTTATTCAGGAAACAATAATGGCCACTTCCACAATTCTCAAAGATGCAAAAAAACTTGGAATAAAGACAAAGTTTTTTGCATTAAACTGGGCAGCCAACGAAAAACTTCTTAAGCTTGCCGGTCCTGCGTCCGAAGGTCTGTACTGGACATCCCCGTTTTCTCCATGGTCAAATACAAATCTGAAAGGAATGCGCTTTGTTCACAAAGTAAGCAAACTGTATAACGGTAATAAGGCTCAGCCTATAAACTATATTCAGGGATTTGTTGCAGCGTATACTCTGGTTTCCGCATTGAAAAAAGCAGACAAGGAAGGAAGATTAAACGGACCCGGAATAAAATATGTACTCGAGCATAACAAATTTCCCAACGGTGGGTTATCAGCTCCGGCTTCATATAGCCCGAAGCTGCATAAATTCGCAACAAAACTCAAGATATATCGGGTTAAAAACGGTAGATTCGTTCCGGTGTCAGGCTATATTTCTCCGTAGATAAATTCTGCTAATTTATACAAACAAGCGGACGGCAGGCTTTGCTCGTCCGCTTCAACAATACAGGTGAAGATGTGCTAAAGGTTAAAAATATTGAAGTAGTATATGATGATGTGATTTTAGTCCTGAAAGGGATGTCTATTGAGGCTAAAAAGGAATCCATAACGGTTTTGTTAGGCTCAAACGGAGCCGGAAAAAGCACAACGCTTAAAGCGATATCGGGACTTCTTAAATCTGAAGAAGGGGAGATTACCGACGGCGATATAATTTTCGAAGGCAGGTCCATAAAAGGCAAAAATCCGGAAGAAATTGTCAAAGCCGGTATATTTCAGGTTATGGAGGGAAGAAGAATTTTTGGAACCTTGACGACAGAGGAAAATCTTAAGGTGGCAGGATACTGTCGAAGATACAGCAACAGAGCATTAAAGGACAAGATTGAAAAAATTTATGAATATTTTCCGCGCTTAAAAGAAAGAAGCGATATAATGGCCGGATATCTATCAGGCGGCGAACAGCAGATGCTTGCAATCGGAAGGGCGCTGATATCGGAACCGAAAATGATCCTGCTTGATGAGCCTTCGCTTGGACTTGCTCCGCTTTTGGTTAAGGAACTCTTCAAAATTATAGAGCGCATAAACCGAATCGACAAAATTACAATCTTATTGGTTGAACAAAACGCTGATGTTGCGCTTTCAATCGGCAATTACGGATATATTGTGGAAAACGGAAAGGTTGTACTTGAGGGCAATTGTGATAAATTGAGGGAAAATGAGGATGTTAAAGAGTTTTATCTTGGAATCTCCGAAGAGGGCAAAAAAAGTTTCAGAAATGTAAAACATTATAGGAGAAGAAAAAGATGGCTCTGAGCCCAACTAAAAACGAAAAATTTAAATCTGTTATAAAAAACGCTGCACGATTCAGCAAATACTATTCCGATCTCTTTAGAAAATACGCAATTGATACATCTGATATCGGATTGGATAAAATCGATAAAATACCGATTACCCGCAAATCGGAAATACCGAATCTTCACAAAGATAATCCTCCTTTTGGTAATTTTCTGACAACAGCCGTAACTGATTTGCAGCATATATACCTTTCACCAGGTCCAATTTATGATGCTGAAGCAAGAGAAAAAGATTACTGGGGAATCGAGTATGCATTAAAGGAGATTGGATTCGGAAAAGGCGATATAGTCGTTAACAGTTTCAATTATCATCTAACTCCCGCAGGACTTTTTTTTGACAATGCGCTGGTTAAGGCGGGATGCACGGTTTTCCCTGCAGGTATCGGCAACAGCAGTTTTGTAGTTCAGGCAATCAAGGAGATACCGTGCAACGCATTTATCGGAACCCCGTCATATCTTTACAGTTTAAAGCAAAAATACTGCGAGCTTTTTGAAAAACCGTTCCCTGTGAGAAAGGCAATTGTTGCAGGAGAACCTGTATCCGATACAATAAAAAACGATTTCGACAATGCCAGGATGAATGTAAGACAGATATACGCAACCGCTGAGGCGGGACTGATAGGTTATGAATGCAAAAACTTCCAAGGTTTTCATAT
>JALWSW010000029.1 GCA_027080125.1 Campylobacterales bacterium
ATATACGCCAGAGGCGATCCCAATCTTGGCAGCTTGACCGATTTGGAAAGAGAGCAGCTCAATGAGCTTGAACGGCTTGTATTTTTCTATGTTCCGAGGATCTGCAATCATTGCCTGAATCCGGCATGTGTTGCCACCTGTCCGTCGGGGGCGATATATAAACGCGGTGAGGATGGAATAGTGCTTATCGATCAGAAAAAATGTCGCGGCTGGAGAATGTGCGTTTCGGGATGTCCTTATAAAAAAAGTTATTACAATTGGAACACCGGTAAATCGGAAAAATGCATCCTCTGCTTTCCAAGACTTGAAACCGGACAGGTTCCTGCATGTATGCATTCCTGTGTTGGACGTATAAGATATCTTGGGGTGCTGCTTTACGATGCGGATAAGATAGAGCAGACCGCAAAGATGCCGAATGAGAATCTAATTGATGCCCAGATGGATATGATTCTCAACCCGTTTGATGAAAAAGTGATAGTTGCCGCAAAAGCTCAAGGTGTGACCGATGATATTATTATTGCGGCTCAGAGATCTCCTGTTTACAGGTTTGTCAAACAATGGAAACTGGCGTTGCCGCTTCATCCGGAATTCCGGACACTGCCGATGCTTTTTTATGTACCGCCGCTTTCTCCTATTATTGCAAAGATTGAGAGTGGAAAGTTTGACGTGCTGAGCGCTGAAAGCAACAGCAAGACCGATCATCTTAGACTTTTTCATTCTTTGCGGGATTCCCGTGTTCCGGTCAAATATCTTGCCTCTCTTTTTGCAGCGGGAAATACCGATAAGATTGACGAAATCTATAAAAAACTTATTGCGGTTCGGCTTTATATGCGATCAGTTACAGTAGGCGATGTTGCCGAAGATGATCTGAAAGAGGCTTTTCGAATAGGCTCAACCGATCCGACAGAAGCCGATATGATCTACAGACTGACATCGTTGCCAAGCATAGATGAACGCTTTGTTATACCTCCGATGTATAGAGAAGAGGCAATCGAGAGCCTTGAAGATGTTTACGACCATAAAGCAAGCGTAGGATTCGGCTTTATGCAGAAGGCAAAAAGAAGGCTATGAGCCAACCTGTACTTTTTGCCGCAAAGCAGCGAATATTTAAGGCATTTGCAACTCTTATCGATTATCCGGAATCAAAAGAGGATATTTCAAGTCAACTGAGAATGCTGAGCAAACTGTTCGCTTCGGATACAAATATCTCAGGCAAGCTGGATAGACTGGAAAAGTGGGCGGATAATCAGAGGTTGGGTTATCTTCAGGAAGCATATACAGGGATTTTCGATATAAACTCGTTATGCTCCCCTTATATCGGATATTATCTTTTTGGCGAGGATTACAAAAGAAGTTTGTTCATTACCGGTCTTAAGGAAAAATTCAGGGCATTTAAATTTGACCGACTTTGCGGTGAAATGCCGGATCATCTTTCGGTGATTCTGCGATTTTTATCCGAATTAAGCGATTATGGTTTTTATGAAGAATTGATAAATGACGCCCTGCTGCCTTCTGTTGGGAAGATGATTTCGGAGATGAATCACGGCGAATCAGATGTTGAGGAAAGCCGTAACCCTAATAATTCATCGGCAAGAGAATTTTATTCATTGACATTATCTGCTTTAAAAAAATTTTTAGAGTCGGAGGTAAAAAATGACTAATAGTTTTTTATTTATTGCATTTATATATTTGTCGGTAACGATATCTGTAGTATTTACCATTTACAGATTTGTGAGTGATCGATATTCATATTCGAGCTATTCATCGCAATTTTTGGAAAGCAGAGCTCTTTTTTGGGGTTCTGTGCCGTGGCATTATGGAATAATTATTATCCTTTTGCTTCACATATTTGCCCTTATTATACCGGGGGCATACAGATGGCTGCTTGTAGGCAGCAGAATAGAGCTGTTCGAATCAATAGGGCTTGGGTTTGCATTTCTTTCGTTTGTCGGGCTTATCGTGTTGGCTATAAGGAGGTTATCAGATAGCAAGGTTAACGTGGTGAGTTTTGCAACAGACTGGCTGCTTCTGTTCCTTTTTTTGCTTCAGGTGGGAAGCGGAATATATATTGCTCTTACATATCGCTGGGGCAGCCTCTGGTATCTGAACACCATAGTTCCCTGGATCTGGTCTCTTCTGAGTTTTGCTCCTGATAATAGCTATGTTGTTGCCTTGCCGATGATCGTAAAATTGCATATTCTGAATGCATTTTTTCTGATTGCTCTTTTTCCTTTTACGCGATTGGTGCATATTATTTCTGCACCGATTCCCTATTTGTGGCGGCCTTATCAGATAGCAAGATGGTATAAATAAATTTTGGAGGAGTTCGGTGAGTACTAATGATTTGATGATAAAATATAAACTCAAAGGAAATCCCAGGATGGGTCTTGTTGCTGCTACCTGGGGATTTTTCATCGGTTTTGCCGCGGTTGCTTTATACGGTCCTGCAGCAAAAGAATTTAAGACAATAATGCATCTTTCAGGTGCAGAAGTCGGTCTTCTTGTGGCTGCACCTATGTTGACCGGTTCTCTGATGAGAATTCCCTTTGGTGCATGGGTGGATAAAGCGGGTGGCAAAAAGCCGCTTTCCATTCTTCTTGGCTTGGGCATAGTTGGAATGATCGGACTTTCTGCTATCTTATTCACTCTTTATCCGGATCGCCTAACCTCCAACTATTATCCTTTTATACTACTTTTTGGTTTCCTGTCCGGTTGCGGTATAGCTACATTTTCGGTTGGAATACCTCAGACATCCTACTGGTATCCTCAATCCAAACAGGGAATTGCCCTTGGGCTGTATGGTGGTTTGGGAAACACAGCTCCGGGAATCTTTACCATACTCCTATCTTTTATTCTTCCCGTATTGGGTCTTGCACACTCTTATTTTATCTGGCTGTTGCTGCTTACCTTAGGAACTTTGATTTATCTTTATATCGCTCATGATGCCTATTTTTTTCAGCTTGTGCGTAAAATTGGAAAAGATAAGGCTGAAGAAATTTCGAAATCTCTCGGACAGGAGCTCATACCGAGCGGAACTGTAATAGAATCACTCAAGATATCTGCGGGCAAATGGCGAACTTGGGCGCTTGTGGCGCTTTATTTTACCTCATTCGGAGGATTTTTGGCTCTTACCGCGTGGTTTCCGACCTATTGGAGAATATTTCACGGATTCGGCATAAGAGAGGCAGGGCTTCTCGGGGGCGCCGGTTTTTCGCTTTTGGCTTCTTTTATAAGAATATACGGCGGAAATATCAGCGACAGATTGGGCGGAGAGAAGGTAGCTATAGGAAGTTTTTCTCTTGTATTGATCGGAGCGTTATTTTTGACGATTTCATCCGCTTTTGTTCCCGATTTTATAGGAGAGTTGTTCATTGGTGCCGGAATGGGCATAGGAAATGCGGCGGTCTTTAAACTTGTCCCAAGATATGTTCCTGAATCTGTCGGAGGCGCCTCCGGATGGGTAGGAGGTCTTGGTGCGTTTGGCGGATTTGCGGTGCCTCCTGTTCTCGGTGTATTTGTTGACAGAATGGGGCAGATCGGGTATGCAAGAGGTTTTATAGTTTATATAGCTCTTGCTATAATCTGTATAGGCATATCATATCTGCTTATAAGCTCGCGAAAGAATGTTAAGGTGGCATAAACTATGATATATAAAACCTTAGTTGAAAATGCTCCCGTTGCCATGATTTACTTGGATAAAGAGAACAGAATTGTTGTTTGGAATAAAAAGGCAACCGAACTTTTCGGATACTCTTCTGAGGAAGCTGTCGGGAAACCAGCTGATCTTATTATACCGGAGCGATTTAGGGCTGCTCATAATGCCGGTTATGCCAAAGCCATTAATCGTTCAAAAAGCAAGTTTGAAGGAGAAAGCCCCATGAAAGCAAAAGCCGTGAGAAGTGACGGAACCAAGGTCATTATTAATGTCAGGATGAGTATGATAAGGGATGAAAATGGTAATGCGATAGGTATGTTGGCGATTGCTGAAAAGATACCGGAGTGATGCAGCCTGCAGATTTTATTGTGTGTTAGCCCTTTGCAGATTGTCAAAATGTTTAATTTGACAAAACTTTATTTATTGATAAGATTTTATAAATGGCTCATTTCGGGCGCTGATATTGCCTACGGCTACATTAAGACGCGGGTGAGTCAATAAATATAGGGGAGGTATGGATGAAGAGAAGGGAGTTTTTAAAGAATGCTGCGCTTGGCACGGCAGCTGCTGGAACCGCTACAGCCATCAAAGCTCCGAGCGTATTTGCCAAAAGGAGCTATCGCTGGAGAATGGTAACGGCATGGCCGCCTCATTTTCCTGTTTTAGGCGAGGGCGCTGATCTTTTAGCCAAATGGGTTGATCAGATGTCCGGCGGCAGATTGAAGATCCATGTGTATGGTGGAGGAGAACTGGTTCCACCTCTTGGCATATTTGATGCTGTAAGGCATGGAAGCGCTGAGATGGGACACGGCGCTGCATACTATTGGGCAGGCAAATCCCCTGCGACACAATTTTTTGCGGCGGTTCCGTTCGGAATGAACGCTCAGCAGATGAATGCATGGATTTATTACGGCAACGGGCAGAAGCTTTGGGATGAGGTTTACGCCCCGTTTGGTTTACAATCAATGCCCGCAGGCAATACCGGGGTTCAGATGGGCGGCTGGTTCAACAAAGAGATAAATTCAGCGGCTGATTACAAAGGTCTGAAGATGCGTATACCCGGCTTGGGTGGAAAAGTGATAGCAAAAGCCGGCGCAACAGCAATTCTTGCTCCGGGCGGGGAGATTTATACGGATCTTGAAAGAGGCGTCATCGATGCAACCGAATGGGTAGGTCCTTATCATGATTATTTGATGGGCTTTTATAAAGTGGCAAAATTTTATTATTATCCGGGATGGCATGAGCCAGGAACGGTGCTTGAGATGTTCGTTAATAAAAAGAAGTTTGCGGCGCTTCCTAAAGATCTCCAGGAGATTGTAAAGACTGCTGCGGCAAGATCAAATGTTTGGATGCTCTCAAAATTTGAAGCCGTTAATAACAGTTATCTCAAACTGTTAATAAGCAAATACCATGTTAAATTGAGAAAGTTTCCCGATTCGCTTCTTAAGCAGCTCAAAATATACTCGAAAGAGGTTTTGCTTGATATAACCAGCAAAGATAAAATGAGCAAAAAAGTGTATGATGACTATAGCAAGTTCCAGAAAAATGCTATGCAATGGGCAAAGGTTTCCGAAATTGCGCTTTATAATGCGGAAAATTTGTAGGTCGAAGATCGGCTAATTAAAAGAGCCTGTCATTTTTGTGACAGGCTCTTTTTTTGCTTGTAAATCTAATACGATATTTTTGATGCAAGCCATATAACCGTATCTGGCCACAAAATAACAATAGCCAATACTATAAGCTGAATTATTATATAGGGTACAATACCTTTATATATATGTATAATATTAATTGAAGGCGGAGCGACGCCTTTTAGATAAAAAAGAGAGAATCCAAACGGAGGCGTCAAAAACGATGTCTGAAGATTCATCGCGAAGATGATTCCTATCCACAGCATATCGAAACCGAAATGATGAAAAATCGGTGCGACTATCGGAACCACGATAAATGTTATCTCAATGAAATCGATAAAGAATCCGGCAATAAAGACAAACAGCATTATCACAAATACAAACAGATCTTTGCTCATATGAGAGCCCAAAATCAGATTGGTAATATAGGTATCCCCACCCATACCTCTGAAAATCAAACCGAACGATGTGGCTCCAACCAAAAGAATAAAGACCATTGCAGTCAGATGCGTTGTGTATATTGCTACATCTTTTACAACCTTCAGACTAAATTTTTTCTTCATTGCAGTAAGTATGCTGGCTCCTATAGCTCCTACAGCTGCTGATTCGGTAGGAGACGCAATACCTGCAAATATTGAGCCAAGCACTATTATTATAAGAACCGTGGGCAGGAAAAAGGCAAAAAATATCCGCTTATACATTCCTTTTTCCCTGAATTTTTTCAATTCATCTTGAGGCATCGCCGGAGCAGATTCAGGGGATATATAGGCAACAGCGACAACATATATAATATACAAGACCACAAGCATAAGTCCCGGTATGACCGCACCCATAAACATCGAACCTATATCAACATTCAAAATACTTCCCAACAAAACCAGCACTATGCTTGGTGGAATTATTTGTCCCAATGTGCCACTTGCCGCAATGGTTCCGGTTGCCAACGCAGGTGAATAATTTCTCTTTAGCATGGTTGGAAGACTCAAAAGTCCCATTGTTACAACCGTTGCGCCGACTATACCGGTTGATGCCGCAAGCAAAGCACCCACCACAATAACCGATATCGCAAGTCCGCCTCTGTGCTTTCCAAACAAAAATCCCATAGTTTCAAGCAGCTCTTCGGCAATTCCCGATTTCTCAAGCATTGTTCCCATATAGATAAAAAGCGGGACAGCTATCAGCACAACATTGGTTATACGACCCCATATTCTCAACGGCAGAAGATTGAAAAAATCCGGTCCTACTGCAAAATAGCCAAATAAAACGGAAACACCTCCCAGAGTAAATGCAACGGGAAATCCTAACAACAAAAGAGCAAAGGTTACGATGAAATAGATTAACGGCAATGATTCAGGCAATTTTATTCTCCTTCAAAAGATTTTCTTTTCCAAACAATATGAAAAATTTCTTAAAAAGTATCGCAATTCCCTCAATCAATACAAGAAAGAATCCGAACGGTATTGCAGACTTCAATATAAAACGGTAGGGCAAGCCGCCTGGATTCGGAGATCCTTCAAGCGAATGAAACGAATCTAAAACAAAGTTGTAAGATTGAGATATAATTATCAGCGACATCGGTATCAAAAACAGTATTATACCGACAATATCAATGAACGCCCTTTTCCTTTCTGTTAATTTTGCATAAATTACATCGACCCTGACGTGTTTATCCTCCTTGAGTGTAAAAGCGGCGGCAAGCAAAAACAGAAATCCAAACAGATGCCATTCAAGCTCCTGAACCGCAACCCAGGATTTATGAAAGATATAGCGCGATGTTACATCGAAACCTACAACAACCACCATAAGTGTAGCAATCCACGATACAGCCGACCCGAATTTATCAATGAACTTTTCTATAATTCTGATATAAAAAAAAATAATTTTCATTCAGCCCCCTGTTAATAAATAAATATGTTTAATCATAGTAAACTTTTTGCCGTTGTCAATATGTCAAATGCGTCTGAGAACCTGTGCATCATATTTAATAGCAAAAACTGACATAAGGCAAGATTCTTCTAATCTTTTACAGAAATCCTGTTTCTTCCCTCATTTTTGGCTTTATAAAGCGCCAGATCGGCCATTTTTACAAGCTCATTTTGATCGATGTTGTCCTTGGGAGTGACACTGGCAACACCGAGACTTACGGTTACACAGTTTAGAACTTTCGATTCGGTATAGGGAATATGGAGATTTTCTATATTTGTTTTGATTCTGTTGGCAATCATGCGAGCCCCGTTAATCTTTGTATCAGGCAGAATCACAACAAACTCCTCGCCTCCGTATCTTGAGACGCTGTCTGATGAGCGAAACAGAGAATCTTTGATGGTACCGGCTATTTTTATCAAACAGCTATCGCCTGCCTGATGACCGTAGCGGTCGTTATAACCTTTAAACAGATCAATATCAATCATAATAAGCGATATCGGTTCTTTCTTTCTTTTTGCATCTCCCCATTTCGATTTAAAGGTCTCCTCAAACATACGCCTATTGTAGATGCCTGTAAGCGCATCAATGTAGGCAAGCTCACTGAACTCCTGAGCCATCTTTTCTACATCATATATCTTTTGCCTGAGCCTGCGTTCCCTGCCTATCTTGTCGGTAATATCGACCGCTGTTCCAACAATTGCGACCCTGCCTTTAAAGCGTGTAACATCAGCCTGAATCTCAAGAAAAACAACCTTTCCATCTTTACGCATCGCTTTGGCGTCATATTTGATTTTTGAAGCCTTCCCGGAAAGCAGATTCTCTATTCCCTTTTTAAGTCGTCCTTCATCCTCAAGTATTACCTGAAAAGGATTCAGTTTGCCGATTATCTCAGAGGAGCTGTAGCCTGTTAGTTTCTCAAACGCCGGATTTACATATCTGAACAGATTATCTTGAATAATATAGCTGGCTATCGATGATTTCTCGCTGATAATGCGAAACATCCTTTCCGATTCTCTTATTATTCTATCAGCAGCTTTGCGTTCGGTTATATCTCTGATAATAGCAACTGCGTGCCGACTGCTATCCAATATTACCATCGAAACAGAGATCTCGACAGGAAAAAGAGTTCCATCTTTTCTAACTGCTTCGGCTTCCTTTATATGACCTTTAAATGTCTTCCCGTTGTTTTTTGCAAATCTGAATAAGCCTGCTTTGGCTTTCTGTCTGTATTTTACAGGAATTATCGTCTCAACAAGCGCTTTTCCTTCTATCTCCTTTTTATCGTAACCGAACATCATTTCAGCAGCCTTATTCCAGAGCTCTATCTTTTCTTCTTCATCTATCATCACAATCGCATCTAAAGCAGATCCAATTATAGCATCCAGTTTTTTCTTATTTTCTATAAGCTGATTTTCGGTTTGTCTTTTAGCGGTGATATCCTCGCCTGAAAACAGTATGCCTAAAATCTCCCCGTTGTGATCTTTTATAACGGTGTTGTGAAAAGATATTAGAACCTCTTTGCCATCCTTTCTTACAAGTTCGTTTTCGAAATATTCAGGTGGCAACCGCTTACCAGCGATGATTTCCCTAAACAGCAGATACATTTTTTCAAAAATCGCCTCCGGTATAAGAAACTTAAACCAGTTTTTGCCTTCAAGGCTACCTGTCTCATACCCAAGGATCTCATAACCTTTTCTGTTTATAAAAGTTATATCTCCATTGCGATCTATCGCCGCAATCATAACCTCGGCTATTTCCACATAGGCTTCATGATCAAGCGCATAAACAGCAGCCGGACATATACCAAGATTATCAGCATTTTTCCCGCCGGGTTCCCTGCCGCAATTCTCTATTTCCCAACAATGTTTCATAATAACAACTACAACCTAATTAAGTAATTCTCTTGCGCCTTCTGCCTCAAACTGTCTGTAAGCGGCAATACCGATTTCTTTAGCCGCCCCATCATCAAGACTATCAAGGTCATAGACTTTTCTGATATATCGCTTTCCGGCAATATCGGAAAGAAATGCATAAAATTTGCCGGGATTTTCTTTATATTCCAGATATGCGGCAACAGGTATGTGGCATCCACCTCCAAAACTGTTCACAAAGCTGCGTTCCTGGGTTGCGGCAATCTCAGAGCTCTTGTCATTCAGAAACCGGACAATCCCGCCGGCTTTATCGTTTTTTCTTGTCTGGATGCCTATTATGCCTTGAGTTGAAGCGGGAATCATTCTGTCGGTTTTCAGAACCTCGGTAATTCTATTTTCCAAGCCTAATCTGCGTAGTGCAGCCGCAGCAACAATTATCCCGTCATAAAGCCCTTCATCCAATTTTTTTAAGCGTGTATAGATGTTTCCTCTGAGTGTTTTTATCTGAAAATCATCTCGCCATAAGCGAAGTTGAGCGGATCTTCTCAGACTTGATGTGCCGATAACGGCTCCGGCAGGAAGCTCTTCAATGCAGCCATATTTTGCGCTCACAAATGCATCAAAGGGCAATTCCCGCTCAAGATGCGCTACAATCTCAGTGCCCTCTGCCAAAATAGCAGGCACGTCCTTCATACTGTGAACAGCAATATCGACTTTGCCCTCTATCAACGCCTCCTCAATCTCCTTTATGAACAGCCCCTTGCCGCCGAAGGTATAAAGCGGTTTGTCTTTTATTTTATCTCCGGTTGTTTTTATAACAACAATCTCAGTTTCAACGCCGTTTTCTTTTAGTTTGCCTGCCACATAGTTTGCCTGCCACAGCGCAAGCTTGCTGCCTCTTGTTCCTATTTTTATCAATGGTGGCTGCCTCCGTTCATCGCCTCTGTTGCCTGGACAAAGAAACATTTTATATCACTGCTTTTCCTTCTTGATATGCCATACATCTGTTTTATAGCCTCGATATACATATCGCCTTCCGGATCATTGGCATACTCTCTTATCGCCATAGTAGGACCGTGAAGAATCTTATCAACTATAGCCTTGCTCATCTTATCCAATATCTTTCTCTCTTTCATACTCAACTCTCTTCCGAGCGATCTTTCAGCTTCGCTCAACTCCTCTTTCCGGATTCTCTCAACCTGAATCCTTATGCTCTTGATAATCTTCTCATAATTCATCGACTCCATGTAGGACAAGAATTCCCCTACCCCATAGGTTATAATCTTTTCTGCTTTTTGAGCCTCCATCTTTCTGAAGTTCATAGCCTCCTTGACCGTAGATTCAAGATCATCAATATTTACAACTTTTATTCCTTCTATATGGTCAATTTCAGGGTCAATATCTCTGGGAACAGCAATATCTACAATAAGAAGATCCGGTTTTGTTTTTGTAATGTCGGATCTTTTTATCATAAAATCCTTGCTTGCGGTTGATGAGATTATGATGTCAACATCCTTCAAAACGGTAGAAATCTCACCAAGATGAATAGGCTTGGCTTCATAAATCTCGGCAATTTCCGCAGCTTTGGAAAATGTTCTGTTGGCAATATAAGCGATTGACGCTCCTGAGGCATCCAGATGCTTTGCGGCAAGCTCTATCATCTTTCCCGCACCAATCAAAAGAGCTTTTTTTCCAGCAATATCACCAAAATGCTCCTTTGCCTTTATAACAGCCGCATAACTTATCGAAACAGGCTCCTCTCCAATCCTTGTTTCTGTCCTGACGCGCTTTGAAATCATAAACGCTCTGCGCATTATTCTGTTTAATGTTACACCTGAGGTTCTGGTTTCAACGCTTGCCCTGTAAGCGTTCTTCAGTTGACCTAAAATTTGCGGCTCTCCTATAATTTCAGAATCAAGACTGGCTCCCACTCTGAAAATATGATGCAGTGCCTCGTCACCTTTTAATACTCTGGCATACTCCTTCCAATTTCCTACCTCAAAGTTTTCATCTATCCATCTGTATGCTGCTACGATAGCAGCGGACATATCTTTTGAGGGCACAACAAAAAACTCGGTTCTGTTGCATGTTGAAAGTATCATACATTCGGCAATCTCAGGCAACTGGTGCAGTTTGCATAAGGCGCCGTAAAGCTCTCTTTCGGGAATATTGAAGCATTCCCGTATTTCTACCGGGGTTGTTTTAAAGCTTAATCCAAGTGAAAACAGATTCACGATACCTCCTGATATTGAACAAACTATTTTATGCTGTATATTAGCCTAATATGGCAATTTTTAGCATAAATCCTGTTTTGTCAAGCGCTCGGATGAATATGGCTGTTTTTCAAATGAGAAAATTTTGACCGTTTAGAAAATGGAAGCAATAAAACTGGAGTCGGTATCAGTTTCATTCGGAAATTTTCTTGCCCTTGATAATGTGAGCATATCGCTTGGGACAGGAAAATTGTTGGCTGTTGTAGGACCAAACGGAGCGGGGAAGACCACACTTTTAAAAATTATGGCTGGCATTATAAAACCTTCCTCGGGCAAAGTCGCTCTTTTTGGTATGATGCCCGCTGAATATAGAAAGAAAAACCGCATCGGCTATCTTGCCCAGCAACAAAATCTAAATATTAACTTGCCCTTAACCGTTGGTGATGTGGTATATATGAATCTTGCGGAAATAAAAGGCATCGGCAAAAATAAAAAAAGGGGGATGGTAGATGAGGCACTGCACAATGTTGGTATGCATGAGAAAAAAGAAAAAATTTTTGCCCATCTTTCCGGAGGCGAGCGTCAGAGAGTAATGATTGCAGGCGCAATTGCCAATATGCCAAAAATACTGTTTCTGGATGAGCCGAGCACCGGCGTTGATATTGTAAATCAAGATGATTTTTACAATTTTCTCTCGCATCTTGCAAGAAAACATAATATCACAATAGTTATGGTAACGCACGATATAGGAGTGATTTCAGATTATGTTGATGAAATTGCCTGTCTTAACAGAAAACTATATATTCACGATAAAGCGGAAAATATTGATATGGACGAGGCTATGCAAAAACTGTATGGCAAAACCGGCAAAATCATTACCCATAAGCCGGATAACAAGAGCTGTTTCAGATGCCCGTTCAAAGATTTTAATTTAAAGGGGTTGCAATGATACTGCATCTTGAGCCTTTTATAACCAGAACCGTCATTGCAGATATTCTGATAGCATTTCCGATGTCAATACTTTCGTTTTTTGTGGTAACAAAGCGAATCTCATTTGCTACGGTCTCAATAAGTCATGCAACATTCGGCGGAGTGGCAATCGCAATCTTTGCAGGCGGATATCTTATGCCCATTACTATGCTGTTTTCCATATCAGCATCTCTTGTAATGGCTCTGCTGATTCAGGCAAAGCTCACAAAGGACAGCTCTATCGGCATAATTTTTTCCTCTATAATGGCTTTTTCGGTTATATTAATAAGCATTTCAAAAGGATATCAGACCGACATAACAAGCTATCTGTTCGGCAATATTCTGATGCTTACAAATTCCGACATCAAAATAATCGTTGTTGTCTGCATAGTGGTTCTTGTTGTTGTATATAAAAATTTCTGGAAATTTATGCTTACGACATTTTCCGAATCAATTGCCGATACCAACGGGGTTTCGGTCAAAAAAACAAATCTACTTTTTTTTGCACTGCTCGGACTTGTCGTTTCCATAGGTGTCAAAATGATAGGAATTATTCTTATCTCCTCACTCCTTATTCTTCCGGCATCGGTAGCTCTTAATCTCAGCAGCCGCTACAGGCAGGTTATCACCATAAGCTTCATATCCGCACTTACCTCAACAATCGGCGGCACCTGGATTTCGTGGGAATTTGATATACCGACAGGAGCATCAATCGCATCGTTTGCTTCGCTCCTGTTTTTTATAACATTGCCGTTTAAAAAACAATGAATCTTGACGGATTTGCCGAATATCTGAGAATAAAAAGAGGTCTGGGCGAGAAAACTGTCGATGGATATGTCTCCGATATCAATCAGTTTTTGAAGTTTAGCGAAGGTTCCCTTGATAGCTACACGATCAATCACTATATAGAACAGTCTCTCAAAACTAAAAAAGCCCGCACGATAAACCGTTTTATATCGGCAATGGTTAATCTCAGAGAGTGGCTGGAGCTTATAGGGAAAAAGTATGAATTCAGAACTCCTGAGAGACTCATAACTGCTAAAAGACTGCCTAAATTTATAAGCTATGATAAGCTGAAGACAATCTTCAATCTACCTGTAAAAACAGAAATCGACTACAGAAATATGTTCATCTTTTTATTTATCTATTCAACCGGAATAAGGGTAAGTGAGGCGGTAAACATAAAGCTCTCGGATATTCATACGGATAAAGGATTTGTTTCGGTCTCAGGCAAAGGAAATAAGCAGCGTGCCGTTCCGATAGCAACTCGCGTAAAGCCGCTTCTTGAGGAATATATAAAAATTCATCGGGTGGCAATTTTGAAAAACAACGGCTCGGATTATCTGTTTGTCGGCAAAAAAGGTAAACTTACACGGCAGATGATATGGCGTATAATAAAGGATATAGGACTGAAGCTGGGGATTGAAAACAGTCATCCGCATCTTTTGAGGCACAGTTATGCAACCGCTCTTACAACGGGAGGAGCCGATTTGAGAATTGTCGAGGCATTACTTGGTCACAAAAACCTTGAAACAACCACTATATATACTCATATTCCAAGCACTTTTCTTGTCGATGAGTTCAAAAGATGCCATCCGAGGGAAAAATGAAGATAGCAACATGTCATCTTAATGCCGACTTTGATGCACTTTCATCACTTGTTGCCGCAGCACTGCTTCATAATGCCAAGCTGTTTTTTCCGGGCTCCGGCGAAAAAGAGGTTACACAATATTACAAAGAACATATTGAAAATCACTATGAGCTGTTTGATCCCAAAAATTATGACAAACCTATTAATACGCTGATACTGGTCGATTTTTCAGACAAGAAACGTATTCATAAAGCTATAAAGGAGAAATTGGTTGCCGACACAAAGATTATAATATATGATCATCATCTGAAAAATATCTCCTGTTATGACAATACAGAAGTGCATTTCAAAAAATACGGCTCCAACACAACACAGATGGTATGCGATATAAAATCAAAAGCCATCAAGATAACGCCGGAGGATGCCACCAACATGATCATAGGCATTTATGTTGATACCGGCAGTTTCAAGTATCACGGCACCACGCCGGCTGATCTTGAAGCTGCAGCTTGGCTGCTCAGTCAGGGAGCAAAGCTGGAGAGGGTTGAAAATATCGTTTCCAGAGAATTGGAATATCCACAAGTCTCAATACTCAATCAGTTTCTCATCAATCAAAAAATAGTTTATATAGAAGACAACAAGATTGCTACAAGCTACAGCACAAGCGATGAGTATATACCGGACATATCAATTGTTGTCAGCAAATTTCTTGTAATCTCCAAACTAACAGCAGCAATATGTGCATCGAGACTTCGCGACAAGGTCTATATAATAATCAGAAGCAGAGACCCTTCGGTTGTCAATGCAAAGACCGTTGCAAATCTTTTCGGGGGCTCGGGACACTCCTATGCAGCCTCGGCGGTAACAACCAAAACATTGACAGAGGTAAACCTTGCACTCTCTGCGTGGCTAAGAAATCTTCGGCTCAAAAGTTTTAATGCGGCAAAACTGATGAGCAGCCCTGTTGTAACGATAGATATGAATGCAAGTATATATGAGGCAGAAAGCAAAATGGCGAAATATGCGATTAACAGCATTCCTGTTGTCAAAAAAGATAAGATATTGGGCATACTCACAAGATCGTTAATCGAAAGAGCGATATTTCATAAACTCTCATCTGAAACAGTAAAAAAATGGATGGTAACCGAATTTCGAACCGTGGGTCCGGGCAGTTCCTTTGAAACAATAAGAAAGATAATGATTGAGGGAAGGCAACGATTTCTGCCGGTTGTCAAAAAAGGAAAACTGGTAGGAGCAATCACCAGAACCGACCTGTTTAAAATATTCAATCAGATACCTGAATCAGTTCAAACCGTAAAAAAAAATCTTACAACGCTACTAAAGCAAAGGCTGGACAAACAAACAATGAAAATTATCGAAAGATTGGGACAGCTTGCTGATGAATTAAAATATGAAGCATATCTGATCGGTGGTGTGTTAAGAGACATCATATTGGGAAATCCGGTAACCGATATTGACATAGCAATAATCGGAGACGGTATTCGTTTTGCAAAAAAAGCCGCAGAGATTCTCAATGCGCGTGTTTCGGTTCATAAACAGTTTATGACAGCTGTTCTTATTCTGGATAAATTAAAGATTGACATAGCAACATCAAGAAGCGAGTATTACAATCAGCCAGGAGCTCTTCCTACAGTGGAAAAAGGCTCTCTTTTCAGAGACTTGAAAAGAAGGGACTTTACAATCAATACGTTGGCTCTTTCACTTAACCCCAAGACATTTGGAACACTGATAGATTATTTTGGGGGGCTCTCGGATATCAAGGAAAAAAAGATCCGCGTTTTACACAACCTCAGCTTTGTGGAAGATCCGACAAGAATATTCAGAGCAATACGGTTTTCCGCAAGATACGGTTTTGCTATAGGCAAACAGACAAAAAGACTGATGAAAAACGTGATTTCGCTTGATATAATGAAAGATCTTCAGCCCTCACGCATAATATCGGAATTGAGCCTGATATTTCACGAAAACAGGCCGTCGATAATATTTGGAGAACTCTCCAAACTCGGTATTTGGAAGGCATTATCGGTTGAGTCGGTCAATATAAGCAAAGCCGCATTAAAAAGAGGAGAAGATATAATTGCGGCATATCAGATAATCTTCAAAAAATCGATAGACAAAGACTCCTTCTATCTGATGTTAATCGGTCTTTTTATAGATGCTGATAAGATAGAGATGACTTTCAAAAGAATAGGTGCGTCTAATTTTGTTGGCAGAACGGTTCTATTGAGAAGAAACAGGAACGAGCTTCTTAAGATATTGATAAAATACTCCAGAAGCCAGTCATATAAAAAGCTCAAAGAGCTGACAATAGAGGCAAAATTGGCGCTTGCAGCCTTTACAAGAAGCAATAGAATAAGAGACAGGATTATTGAGTTGATACGGCTTATGAATGAAAAACCGCTGCTAAAAGGGTCAGACCTTATAAAACTCGGTTTTAAAGAAGGTCCTTTAATAGGCAAAATATTGAAAAAGATAGAGGATATGAGGATAGATGAGAAAATCAGCAGATATGATGAGGCAATTAGATACGCTCAATCGGTTATGAAAAAAGATGAGAAATAGGGCAATCTTCCTTGATAGAGACGGAACAATTATCTATGAACGAAATTATCTGTCAAGAATTGCCGAAATAAAACTTTTACCCGGCACAAAAAAGGCTCTAACGCTTCTTAAATCCTCGGGGTTTCTGTTGATTGTTCTGACAAATCAATCCGGCATAGCAAGGGGATTTTTTGACAAGAAGTTTGTCAAGACAACCCATCAGATAATAAATCGCAAACTTGGCGGAATAATAGATGATTTTTTTGTCTGTCCTCATAGCCCTGATGCTCATTGCAGCTGTAGAAAACCTAAAAACGGCCTGCTGAGAGCGGCAGCAAAGAGGTGGAGAATTAATCTTTCATCATCCTGGATTGTAGGTGATAAACTATCCGACATAATGATTCGCAATAAAGACGGAATGAGTTCGATACTTATAGGCAAAAACGGTTCGCATTACTGCTCGGACAGCTGGAATCGAATTGTCAAAACAATAATGAAAACAGAATATAGACGGCAATATGTTGGTAGATAACTTTGGCAGAACAATAGATTATATAAGAATATCGGTAACCGATCGATGTAATTACAGATGTCTTTACTGTATGCCTGAGAATGGTATAAAACTTATAAATAGAAGAGATATTTTAAGCTATGAGGAGATTGCAGAAATTATTGAACAGTTTGCCGCAAGAGGCATAAGTAAGCTGAGATTGACAGGCGGAGAACCGCTGATAAGAAGCAACATAGAAAAGCTTGTTGGAATGCTCTCATCAATAAGAGGTATTAAGAAGACAGCTATTACAACAAACGGCAGCATTCTTAAAGATAAGGCGTCAATACTTAAAAAAAACGGGTTGAATTCGATAACGGTAAGCTTGGATACGCTCGATAATAAAAAATTCAATAAACTGACCAGGATCGGTAAAATCTCGGATGTTATTGACGGAATAGAAGAAGCTATTAAATCAGGGCTCGATGTAAAACTTAACACCGTGTTGTTGAAAGGAGTAAATGAACAGGAGCTTGACCGGCTCGTCAAATTTGCATTCGAACGGGATATTATAATACGTTTTATTGAACTTATGCCAACTGAAGTCGATCAGGATTTCTACAAAAAGCATTTTTTGCCGATTTCGGTAGCATCAGAGTTGCTAAAGAAGCGATATAATTGGAAGATTTCTAATTACACAAGCTCAGGACCTGCACGATACTTGGAAATAGACGGACATCTTGTAGGTTTTATTTCGGCGCTCAGCAACGGATTTTGCGGGCAATGCAACAGGATAAGACTTGCCTCAAACGGCAGAATATACGCCTGCCTCGGGCATATGGAAAAATATTCAATAGATTTCAAAAAGGCACTATCCGAGGGTAAATCTATCGATAAGCTTATAAAACAACTGCTTGAAATAAAACCCGAATCACACGACTTGCAAAATTTGCCCATAAAAGGCTCTATGAGCGGGATAGGAGGATAAGATGGATTTTACTCATTTTAACGATGAGGGTAGAGCAAAGATGGTTGATGTTACATCAAAAGATATTACTGTCAGAATCGCATCTGCATATGGAAAAATAGAAATGAAACCTCAAACAAGCGATGCTATAAAAATGGGAAGGATAAAAAAAGGAGATGTGCTTGCGGTCGCTCAGGTGGCAGGTATTATGGCTGCAAAAAAAACCCCGTCCATAATACCGATGTGTCATCCGCTGCTCATAACAGGCATTGATCTGAAGTTTAATCTGTTAACTGATGCGGTGGAGGTAATATCAACAGTGAAACTTCAGGGCAAAACAGGCGTTGAAATGGAAGCTCTGGTTGCGGTATCTGCGGCATGTCTGACAATATATGATATGTGTAAGGCAATAGATAGGTCTATGACCATCAAAAATATTTATCTGCTGGAAAAAAGCGGTGGCAAAAGCGGACATTTTAAGAGAAAAACCGAAACCGCTTCAGAGAATATACCGCGCTAATATAATAGGCTTGTACGGGTTGATTTTTTTGGTTATTACAGTTGAATTTGTATTAGTCATCGCAGATGCTTGAGACTGCATCTCCCACATTTTTTTGTAAAACAAAAAGTGCAGAACGCAGCAATGAAAGAAAAAATACTCGCGGTTACGGATATCGAAGGCTTAATATTAAATAGCTAACAAAACAATCTTGACAATGAAAAAGGGCGTATATAATTGGGTTTATAATTTAGTACGTTCTTGGTTTCTAATAAATTTTATATTTTACCATTTTATTTAAGGATTAAAATGAAGATTAAAGAGAAAGAAGTATTAAGCTACCACAGCAAGGGGCGGCCTGGCAAACTTGAAATTCATCCGACAAAACCTTTGACAACTCAACTTGATTTGGGTTTGGCTTATACCCCGGGAGTTGCTCTAGTATGCAAACTTATAGAAGAGGATAAATCAAATAGCTATCTATATACCTCAAAGGCAAACCTTGTAGCGGTTGTATCCAACGGAACGGCAGTTCTGGGACTAGGGAATATCGGAGCAGACGCAGCCAAACCGGTTATGGAAGGAAAGGCGGTGCTGTTTAAGAAATTCGGCGATGTCGATGTGTTCGATATAGAAATTAACGAAAAAGATCCCGACAAATTGATTGAAATTGTGAAATCACTTGAACCTACATTCGGAGGAATTAATCTGGAAGATATAAAAGCCCCCGAATGCTTTTATGTGGAAGAGAAACTTGCCGGGATCATGAATATTCCGGTTTTTCATGATGATCAGCACGGAACCGCCATTGTTACAGGAGCAGGTCTTTTGAATGCACTTTCGCTATCAGACAAATCGATAGATGAGATTAAGGTTGCCGCCAGCGGAGCCGGAGCTGCAGGTCTGTCTTGTCTTAAACTTTGGGAAAAGCTTGGCGTAAGACATGAGAATATTATCCTTTGCGACAGTAAAGGGGTAATATATAAAGGAAGATCTGCAAAAATTAATAAATATAAAGCATATTTTGAGCAAGAAACCAACAAAAGAACATTAGAGGATGCCCTGGAAGGTGCTGATGTTTTTCTCGGTGTATCAAAAGGCAATATTGTTACAAAAAAGATGGTTAAATCGATGAACGATAATCCGATAATTTTTGCTCTTGCCAATCCAACACCGGAGATAAGCTATCAGGATGCCAGAGAAGCAAACCCGAACGCAATAATCGGAACCGGCAGATCGGATTATCCGAATCAGATTAACAATCTTCTGGTTTTCCCTTTTATCTTCAGAGGTGCCTTGGATGTGAGAGCAACTGCAATTAATATAGAAATGCAGAAAGCAGCCACATATGCATTGGCAAGACTTGCAAAGTCACCTGTAACCTCAGAAGTTATAAAAGCCTACAACGATAAAGACCTTTCATTCGGACGCGACTATATAATTCCTAAACCGTTTGATCATCGACTTTTAGGCTATGTTGCACCTGCGGTTGCAAAAGCGGCTGTTGATTCCGGAGTTGCAAGAATAAAAAGTTTCTATATTGATAAGTACAAGGAGCAGCTAAAGGAAAGAACAAATGTTTCTTACAGCTTTATGCGAAATATTTACACAAAAGCCAAGGAGAATCCTCAAAGGATACTCTTTACCGAAGCCGATTCGGAAGAGATATTGATGGTAACCGAAATCCTTATCACCCAAAATCTTGCAAAGCCTGTCCTTATAGGCAATGAAAAAGAACTGATGAGGATTGCAAAAGCTAAAAATATTGAGATTGATTGGGGTAAGGTTGAAATAATCGATCCTGAAAATTTCTCTCTGATGGACCAATATGCAAAAAGGCTCTATGAGATACGGCAAAGAAAAGGCATGACGCAATCAAAAGCCGAAGATTATATAAGATTCAGAAAAAATTATCTTGCTGCCATAGCCATTGAACAAAACTATGTTGATGCGGTAATTACCGGACAGCTCTATACCTATTCGGCTGCAGTAAAACCGTTTTTGAAAATATTTTCAGAGAACTCTCGAAAACACTCAACTGTTGCCGGTATTTACATAATGATTCTTGAAGATCATCTTTATATACTTGCCGATACAACCGTAAATATAAACCCGGACGAAACAACTCTGGCAAATATTGCCATAGATACCGCAAATTTTGCAAAAAAGATTGTCGGTATAAATCCTGTTGTTGCAATGCTTTCATTCTCCAATTTCGGCGAAAATGATAATGAATACACAAGAAAAATAAGAAATGCAACCGAAATCGCACGTTCGATGGATCCTGAACTGATAATCGACGGAGAAATACAGGCAAACGTGGCATTGGATGATAATATCATATCAAAACTGTATCCTTTCTCTAATCTCAAGGGATATCGACCCAATATTTTCATATTTCCTGATCTGGATTCGGCAAACATTGCCTATAAGATGCTCTATAAAATCGGGGGCGCCGTTCCGATAGGACCGGTTTTAACCGGACTTCCGAAGTCGGTGCATATTCTTGAAAGATCAAGCAGCGTTGATAATATAGTCAACATGGCGGCAATTGCTGCGGTTGATGCACAAAACAAAAAGAAACAAATATAGAGGAGAGGATTAATGAAATTACACGAATTTCAGTCTAAAGGGATTCTTGCGCGTTATGGCATAAACATTCCTGACGGAGTTGTTATAACCGAACCGCAGGAAGCGTGGGTGGCGGCCAAACAACTCGGTGCACCTGTGGTGCTAAAAGCTCAGGTTCATGCAGGCGGAAGAGGAAAGGCAGGCGGGGTTAAAATAGCGAAATCGGCTGAGGAAGCTGAAGCACTTGCAAGCAAAATGCTTGGAATGAAGCTTATAACAAAACAGACCGGAGCAGAGGGAAAAATAGTAAAAAAACTGCTTGTAGAAAAAACAGCCAATATAGAGCATGAGTTTTATATAAGTATCTCTATTGACAGAAGAACAGGAAGACCGATGTTTCTGGCAAGCAGCAGCGGAGGAATGTCAATAGAGGAGGTTTCCAAGACAAATCCTGATGCGATTTTTGCAAGAACGATCGATCCTGCCATAGGTATTATGCCCTCTCAGACAAGAGAGATTGCATACAGGCTTGGACTTGCAAAGCAGATAAAGCAAGCATCAAAGCTCATCGCCGGAATCTATAACGCGTTTATGGAAAACGACGCTTCTCTGGTTGAGCTTAATCCGTTTATACTCACTAAAGAAGGCGATGTCATCGCTCTGGATGCAAAGATAAATATTGATGATAATGCAATTTTCAGACATAAAGATATAGCAAAACTGCGCGATGTAACCGAGGAGAGTGAAGCTGAAACAAAGTCCTCCTTCTACGGACTCTCATTTGTTCAGTTGGAAGGAAATATAGGATGCATGGTCAACGGCGCAGGCCTTGCAATGGCAACCATGGATCTTATAAAAATTTCCGGAGGAGAGCCTGCAAACTTCCTTGATATCGGAGGCGGAGCAAGAAAAGAAAAGGTAAGTCATGCATTTTCACTTATATTGCAGGATAAAAATATAAAAGCAATTCTAATTAATATCTTTGGCGGAATAACCAGATGCGACGAGGTTGCAAACGGAATAATTGCAGCCGCAAAAGAGCTGAAACTCTCTCTTCCGATGGCTGTTAGACTTAAGGGCGCCAACTTTGAAGAGGGAAGAAAGATTCTTCAGGCTTCCGATCTGAAATTCGAAGTCTATGAAAATCTCAACGATGCTGCAGTTGCCGCTGTAAAAATGGCAAACGCTTAGAACGGAGGAAAAATGAGCATTCTTGTTAACAAAGATACAAAAGTTGTAATTCAGGGCATAACAGGTAAAGAAGGAACAATACATGCAACCGGATGCATAGAGTATGGCACAAAAGTTGTAGCCGGTGTTACCCCGGGAAAAGGTGGAACAACTCATCTTGGCGTTCCGGTTTTCAACACTGTAACTGAGGCTGTCGAAAAAACGGGAGCAAACTGTTCGCTGATTTTTGTTCCGCCGCCATTTGCTGCTGATGCAATTGTGGAAGCCGCAGATGCCGGTCTGAAGCTTATCGTATGTATAACAGAGGGAATTCCGGTAAGAGATATGGTTAAGGTAAAGCGATTTCTTGAAGGCAGAGATGTAACCTTGATAGGACCAAACTGCCCTGGCATACTTTCTGCAGATGAGTGCAAAGTAGGAATAATGCCCGGAAATATATTCAAAAAAGGAAAAGCCGGAGTAATAAGCAGAAGCGGAACGCTTGTTTATGAAATCGTCGATCAACTTACAAATGAAGGTGTCGGAGAAACCACCTGCGCAGGACTTGGCGGAGACCCTGTTATTGGAACAAAATACAATTTCTGGCTTGAGCAGTTTGAAAACGACCCGGATACCGAAGCAATCGTTATGGTTGGAGAGATCGGCGGAGATGATGAGGTTGTCGCCGCAGAGTATATAAAAAATCATGTAAGCAAACCGGTAATTGCATTTATTGCAGGAAGAACGGCTCCGAAAGGAAAAAGAATGGGTCATGCCGGAGCAATCATAACCGGAGAAAAAGGCACCGCTGCATACAAGATGAAAGCTTTAACTGAAGCTGGCGCAATCGTTGTTGAAAATCCCGCTTTAATTGGTGAAGCGGTAAAAAAAGCAGTTTCAAGCTGACATGAGATCGCTGTTAGATAATCTAAAAAAACTCGAAAAAGCCGCAGAGCTTGGAGGCGGTAAAGAAAAGATAGAAAAGCAGCATAAAGCAGGCAAACTCACCGCACGTGAAAGGATTGAACTTCTACTTGATCCGGGAAGTTTTGTCGAGCTGGATAAATTTGTCGTTCATCAGTGTCATAATTTTGGTATGGAAAAAACCAAAATATACGGAGACGGCGTAGTAACAGGATATGGCACAATAGACGGAAGGCAGGTTTACATATTCAGCCACGATTTTACCGTTTTCGGAGGCTCGCTTTCCGGTGCTTTTGCAAAAAAGGTCTGCAAAATTATGGATCTTGCAATGCAAAACGGTGCACCTGTGATCGGACTCAATGATTCAGGCGGAGCAAGGATTCAGGAAGGCGTTGTAAGTCTTGCCGGATATGCGGATATCTTTTTGAGAAATACACTTGCCAGCGGCGTTGTTCCTCAAATTTCGCTCATAATGGGACCAACCGCAGGAGGTGCTGTATATTCTCCGGCGGTAACAGATTTCACCATAATGGTACAAGATACTTCGTTTATGTTTATCACCGGACCTGATGTAATCAAATCGGTAACCGGAGAGGAGATAGACAAAGAATCATTGGGAGGAGCAAAGGTTCATACCACAAAAACCCAAGTTGCGCATCTTGATGCGGCAAACGACACGGATGCGCTCTTTAAGACAAAAAAGCTGCTCTCTTTTATTCCGCAAAATAATATGGAGTTGCCGCCTGATTTGCCTACCAAAGATCCGGCCGATAGACGTGAGGAATCGATATATGATCTTATACCGACCGATGTTAACAAACCTTACGATATTAAAAAACTTATCGTCAAGATTGTTGATGAGGGAGAATTTTTTGAGATACAGGAAAATTATGCAAAAAATATGGTTATCGGGTTTGCGCATTTCGGTGGAAAATCGGTTGGCATCGTGGCAGATCAGCCAAAATTTTTTGCCGGAGCGCTTGATTACAAAGCGGCGATAAAAGCTGCGCGATTTGTAAGATTTTGCGATGCATTCAATATTCCAATTATAACTCTGGAAGATCAACCAGGATATATGCCGGGAGTTGACCAGGAACATAACGGAGTTATTGTTCACGGAGCAAAACTGCTGTATGCGTATGCGGAAGCAACGGTGCCAAAAATAACGATTGTGGTAAGAAAAGCCTATGGCGGAGCTTACGATGTTTTGGGTTCAAAGCATCTCAGAGCCGATATCAATCTTGCCTATCCGACCGCAGAAATTGCGGTAATGGGACCTGAGGGCGCAGTAAACATATTAAAGAGGCGTGAGCTTCAGAGATCAGATGATCCTGACTCATTAAGAGCCAAGCTAATAGCCCAATACCGTGAGCAGTTTGCCAATCCGTTTGTTGCCGCCTCATTAGGCTATATAGATGAAATAATAGATCCGGCTGATACAAGAATGAAAATTATCTCATCACTTAATCTTCTTAAAAATAAACGCCAAACACTTCCGCCAAAAAAACATGGCAACATACCGCTATAGGAATTTGAAATGAAAATAAAAAAGATTCTAATCGCAAACAGAAGTGAGATTGCAATCAGAATTGCAAGGGCATGCCGCGAGATGGGCATAAAAACGGTTGCCGTTTACTCGGAAATAGACAGAAACAGCCTGCATGTGCGATATATGGATGAGGCATATTTCATAGGAGCTTCTCCTGCCTCGGAAAGCTATCTGAGAATTGACAAAATTATCAAGCTGGCAAAAAAATCGGGAGCCGACGCCATACATCCGGGCTATGGATTTCTGGCTGAAAATCCGGAGTTTGTCGAAGAATGCGATAAAAACGGTATAATATTTATCGGACCTTCCCGCGATTCTATGTATCTGCTCGGAAATAAAACAAGGGCAAGAGCAAGAATGAAAGCTGCAGGCGTTCCTATCGTTGCCGGCACTATAGAGCCGATAAAAGATTATGAGCTGCTTGAGAATGAGGCTGAAAAAATCGGATATCCTATAATGCTGAAGGCTGCCGCAGGAGGCGGAGGTAAAGGGATAAGAATGGTAAAAAGCCAAGCCGAACTGAAATCTGCTTTCGATATAGCAACCTCTGAAGCAAAAGCAGCCTTTGGCGATGATGCGGTTTATATTGAAAAGGCAATTATAAATCCCAGACATGTTGAGGTGCAGATAGCACGCGACAATTACGGGAATGTATTGTGGTTTCCCGAGAGAGAATGCTCCATCCAGAGGCGCCATCAAAAGGTGCTTGAGGAGTCTCCTTCGGTTGCAATAGATGATAATTTACGAAAAAGGATAGGCGAAGCTGCGGCTAAAGCCGCTGAGGCAGCCGGTTATAACTCTGTGGGAACAGTAGAGTTTCTGCTGGATGAAGAACGCAACTTCTATTTTCTTGAGGTAAACACACGACTTCAGGTCGAGCACCCTGTAACCGAGATGGTAACAGGCATCGATCTTGTGAAACTGCAGATAGAAATTGCAGATAACAAAGCTATTGAACTAAACCAGGATGATATAAAGATTCAGGCTCACGCGATAGAATGCAGAATATATGCCGAGGATCCTGAAAAAAATTTTATGCCCTCGCCCGGGAAAGTTGTCGGTTTGAGAACACCAGGCGGAATCGGCGTAAGAAACGACAACGGGGTATATGAAGGAGCGATAATCCCGCTTTTTTATGATCCGATTATAGGAAAACTAATAACCTGGGGCAGTGACAGGGAACAGGCAATTGAACGAATGAAACGGGCTCTATCGGAATACCTTATAAAAGGCATAAAAACCACAATATCATTTCATCAGAAGGTATTAAACGATAAAGATTTTATCGAAGGCAATATATCAACAGGATTTGTAAATCGTTTATTGGAAACAAAGGCGGAACCGGACAGATTTTATTATGATATAGCAGCTATCAGCGCTGCGATATTATCCGAGTTCAACAGATCTCGCATTGCAATAGGAAATACCCAATCAGGGATTTCGAACTGGAAAAGTCTTGCAATGAAAATGGGGCTGCGCTGATGAGCTGACGACTTGAGGTGATTATGTATTATGTAAAAATAGGCAATAAGGAAAAAAAGATTGAGATTCTCGAACAGAGCGGCACGGTTTTTGATGTTGAATTGGACGGGAAGCTCTACCGGGTTGATTTTGTTAAAGCGGAAAATTCATATTCGCTTATAGTCGATGGAAAATCATATGAAATCGATTGTAATATAGCGGGAAACCGATATGACATCTGGATAAGAGGCAACTATTTTCCGATATCCGTTTTAACCGAAGCTCAAAAGCGTTTGCAACTATCAAAAAAGAAAAAAGGCACCGGCGGTCCTCAGATAGTAGAAACGGAGATGCCCGGAAAAATCGTCTCTGTCAAAAAAAATAAGGGCGATACGGTCAAAAAAGGTGAAACCGTGATAGTGCTTGAAGCGATGAAGATGCAAAACGAGATTTTAAGCCCGAAAGACGGAACGATTGAGGAAATTTATGTAAAAGATGCACAAATAGTAGAAGCATCGGAAAAACTTTTTAAGGTTAAATAGATTTTATGAAAACAAAGCAGGAATGGGAGAAAAGAGCAGTAGAACCGGTTTTAAAAATCTCAGGTGAAAGGAAGAAGAAATTTTCCACGACATCAAATATTGAGGTCAAACGTCTTTATACACCCTCACCGATTAATGAAAAATATTTAAAAAAACTTGGGTTTCCCGGGGCGTTTCCGTTTACAAGGGGCATCTATCCCACCGGTTACAGAACACGATTCTGGACAATGCGGCAGTATGCAGGATTTGGCGATGCAAAAAGCTCTAACCAAAGGTATCGCTATCTGCTTTCGCAAGGCCAAACAGGACTTTCGGTAGCTTTTGATCTTCCGACTCAGATCGGATACGATTCGGATGATTCACATTCAGAAGGTGAAGTAGGTAAGGTTGGAGTGGCAATAGATTCGCTGGCAGATATCGAAACCCTTTTTGATGGCATAGATCTTGAAAAGGTAAGCACATCGATGACGATAAACTCAACCGCCGCGATTCTTCTTGCAATGTATATCGCTTTGGCAAAAAAAAGGGGAAACGATCTATCGAAAATATCCGGCACCATTCAAAATGATATACTAAAAGAATATATTGCCAGAGGAACCTATATCTATCCACCTGCACCTTCAATGCGAATAATAAGAGATATATTCTCGTTTTGCTCGGAAAATGTTCCGAAATTCAATACCATAAGTGTAAGCGGATATCATATAAGAGAGGCAGGATCAAGTGCCGTTCAGGAGGTTGCTTTTACACTTGCCGATGCAATCAGTTATGTGGATGCGGCAATAAACTCAGGACTTGATGTTGATAAATTTGCCCCAAGAATATCGTTTTTTTTCGGTGCCCACAACAATCTTTTGGAAGAGGTGGCAAAATTCAGGGCAGCCAGGCGACTCTGGGCAAAAATTATGAAGGAACGTTTTTCTCCGAAAAATCCAAAATCGATGATGCTGCGATTTCATACACAAACCTGCGGCTCCACGCTAACGGCTCAGCAGCCAATAAATAATATCATAAGAGTAACAATTCAGGCACTTTCGGCCGTTCTTGGAGGTACTCAATCGCTTCATACCAATTCATTTGATGAAGCATTGGCTCTTCCAACAGAAAACTCCGCTCAAGTTGCATTGAGAACTCAGCAGATTATAGCCTATGAAAGCAAGGTAGCCGATACGCTTGATCCGCTGGCAGGCTCCTATTACATTGAATCACTGACAGATGAAATAGAAAAAAAGGCAGCCGAATATATAAACAGGATCGATGAGATGGGTGGAATGATAAGGGCGATTGAAAACGGTTTTCCTCAGCAGGAAATACAGAACGCAAGCTATGAATATCAGAAGAAGGTTGAATCACTTGAGGAGATTATAGTTGGAGTTAATAAGTTCAAAACAGATGAGCAACCGCCCGAAAACCTGTTAAAGGTAGACGAGCAAATTGGAGAGATTCAGAGAAAAAGATTGAAGACTTTGAGAAAAACCAGGGATAACAATAAGGTTAAAGCCGATTTGGCCAAAATAAAATCCAACGCAAAAGATGACAAGACAAATCTTATACCTGCAATAATTGAAGCGGTTTCCGATTATGCAACTATCGGCGAAATATCAAATGCGCTACGTGATGTTTTCGGAGAATATCAGGAGCAGGTGATAGTTTGATAGATCATATCGGAATAGCGATCAGATCGTTGAGTAAATCGATAAAAACCTGGGAGATGGTAACCGGTAGAAAAGCAGATAAGATAGTCGAGGTTAAAAGTCAAGCCGTTAAGGTGGCTTTTTTCGGCACCAAAGACGGAAAGATTGAGCTTTTGGAAGCATTGAATGAAAAAAGTCCGATCAAAAAATTTCTGGACAAAAACGGAGAAGGCATACATCATATTGCGATAAAAACGGAAAATCTCAACTCTATGATTGAGAAATTGAGAAAAGCCGGGAAAGAGATAGCCGACCCGTTTATAGGCGCAGAGGGAGCACCCGTTACCTTTATTCATCCCAAATATACAAACGGTGTGCTTATTGAGTTGGTGGAGGTAAAATGAGAAAACTAAAGGTGATAGTGGCAAAAGCCGGTTTGGACGGACATGACAGAGGAGCAAAGGTTATAAGCAGGGCATTAAGGGATGCCGGTTTTGAGGTTATCTATACAGGACTCAGACAATCACCTGAGCAGATTGTTTCAACCGCAATAGATGAGGGTGCTGATTTTATAGGCGTATCGATTCTTTCGGGTGCACACATGATTGTGGCAAAAAAGATAATAGAGAATTTGGCTGAACGCGGAGCAGAAGATATTCCTGTATTTATGGGCGGAATTATACCAGAATCCGACATTGCAAAGCTAAAAAAGATCGGAATAAAAGCCGTATTCGGACCAGGCACGCCTACTTCGGAAACAATTAACTATCTGAGAAACTACTACAAAAAGAATGACATGTAAAAGCAGAATACAGCTTGCCCGGCTTATACGAAAAATTGAAGAAGGAGAGGAATTTTCTTATTATACAAAAGAAATCGCC
This sequence comes from Campylobacterales bacterium, assembly GCA_027080125.1. Taxonomy (GTDB): domain Bacteria; phylum Campylobacterota_A; class Desulfurellia; order JAADFJ01; family JAADFJ01; genus JAADFJ01. The sequence goes on from JALWSW010000029.1 coordinate 29,107, forward strand.
TCTCATACAATCGGGATAACCGGCTCAGGCGGAGTTGGAAAATCAACCCTAACCTCAAGATTAATACAATATTATCGCGAAAAAGGAAACAGGGTAGCTGTTGTTGCAACAGACCCGTCTTCTCCGTTTTCCGGCGGAGCCCTTCTGGGAGATAGAATCAGAATGCAACAATTTGCCACCGATCCCGATGTATTTATCAAAAGTGTGGCATCAAGAGGAAAACAGGGCGGAGTTGCTCTTTGCTCAGGGGCAATCGCTGCTGCGCTCTCGGAAGCAGGATACAATCCGATTATTATCGAAACCCTCGGCATAGGACAAGATGAAATAGACATATCAAATATAGTAGATACATCTATAGTTGTATTCTCACCGAAAACCGGGGATCAGATACAAGCTATGAAAGCAGGTATTATGGAAATCGGCGATATCTTCGTGGTAAACAAGTCAGATCTGAGTTCTGCCGATGCAATGGTTAGTCAATTAACAAAAGAGTTGACTGAATCGGGAAGAAAAATAGAGATTATCAAAACCGTTGCCTCTACGGGAAAAGGTATAGAACAGCTTGCCCAGGCTATAGAAAGACATAAACTGCTTATTTTTTCGGTCAGCAGGAAAAAGAGAAATGCGATATATCAGATTGAATCTATACTAAGAGACCGAATATATTCCTATATAAAAGAGTCGCTACAAAAAAAGAAGTATTGGGACGACGCCCTGAGAGATATTGTAAAAGGCTGCGATATAACCGACATTTTAAAGCGGTTGCTAAGCTCATAGCAAAGTCAACTTTCAGAAACTATGAATCTTTTTTGGTGTAGTCTCTTCTTTCAATTTTATAAACGCTTCCGCTGCAGCTTTTTGCATATTTTTTGACATTTGCCACCGATGCGCTTATCTC
>JALWSW010000030.1 GCA_027080125.1 Campylobacterales bacterium
GATACCATGCAAACTCGACAGGAAGTTTATGTTTCATAACATTATAGGTCTGGCGAAGATGAAGACAGGAATGAGCCATAACAACCCCGTCAAGATGATTCAGCTTGCCTTTTAAGCCCTGAGCCAGGGTATCTCTTGAAAAAGGACAGAACATCGCAAAAAGGTAGGGCTCAGTCACATCCTGCGGTTCATGAAAGCCCAAAAGCCTTACAGTCAGACAGTTTGCCGCAGTTAAAACCTCCTCAGGTGTATATGTGCATAAGCTGCCTACAACTTTTCCCCCGGTTTTCTCCTTCCACTGCTTTGCATAGCTGTTTCTGTCGTCATACCACTGAAAAAACTGGTCAAAAAGACCATCACCGACTATATCCTCTTTAATATTATGAAGATATCCGTCTCCCATAAGGCGCCTCCTTATAAGTCATTATTAAATAGTTTCGTATCAAACTACTTAATTTTTGATTATAACGAGCAAAAATAGGTTGTCAAGAAAAAAATCAGTTGTAATCTATTTTATTATGAAACAATTGAGAGGAAGGATAATCTGCAAAAATCCGGTTGTGCTGTTTGAGGAGGGTCGTTTTGTAAAACTTGCCGGAGAAATAGACGCCGATACAGGGGATCTGGTAGAAATAACTGTGCAAAAAAATCGTTTAATCAAAAACTCACGGGTGCTTGTCAAATCATCCGGTTCTCTAAACTCAAACAATCTTGACATTCTTCCTCAAAACTACGCTCTTAGAAAAAAGCAATTCGAACTTATATGGAAGATAAGACAATTTTTTCACAAAAATGGATTCATCGAGGCGGTAACGGCAATACTAAAAGATGCAATTATCCCAGAGGAGCATATTGAACCTATCAGATCGGAAAACGGGCAATTTTTAGCAGCCAGTCCGGAGTTGTCGCTGAAAAAGCTTCTGATCGGGGGATTTGATAAAATCTTTGAACTTACGCACGCTTTTCGCAATGATAACCCGGGAGCTTTTCATAACAAAGAGTTTATAATTGCCGAATGGTATCGCGCGTATTGCAAATTGGATGTAATTCAAAACGACTTTATCGAGCTGATAAAATATCTGGCAGAGGGCGATAAAATTATATGGCAGGGCAAAAAGATAGAGCTTAAAGCCGAAATTATAAGCTTCGGCGATGCATTCAAAAAAGCCGGTATGGAACTTGAACATCTCAGGGAATATTTTAGAAGCGGCGAATTTGATAATTACAGCTATTACGAGCTGGCAGATTATGCCTTTGAACGCTATGTTCAGCCTATGTTGGGCAATGGAAACATAACATTTCTTGTTGATTTTCCGGAATGGAAGTCAGCTTTGGCTGTAGTTGAGAATCATCTGACAAAACGATTTGAGGCATTTATTGAAGGAATTGAGCTTGCAAACGCATTTTATGAGTTAAACGACAGAAATGAACAAAAAAAGCGGTTTGCAAGGGAAGAGGCGGCGTTGAAAAAAAGAGGGGTATCAATAAAAGCCGATAAAGGTTTTATTGATGCGTTGGGCTGGGGAATGCCTGAGGCATCAGGAATTGCAGTAGGAGTTGACAGACTGCTTCTTTTTCTAACTAATCAAACTAAAATAGAAAAACTGTTATAAAAACCAATGGTTTGATTTTCAATTTAATGATGTTAAAATTGAGTTTATCATGGCAAAATACAAAGAGAAAAAAATTGCGGAAAAGGAAGAGCTTATCGAAACGATATGTCCTATGTGCAGGTTTACGAAAATCATAAGCTTTCCAAAGGAAAAACTTCCTATCTGCCCGAAATGCGGCAGTAAAATGGCAATAAAAGAACTTTTAGACGAAGGTAAATCATATTAATTTATTTGGAGGAGCGATGAAGAGATTTTTTCTTTTTTTAATCGGAGCTATATTTGTGAGCTCGGTTGCAAATGCGGCAGATATCGGATTGTGGAGACATTCAACACTCAACCAGATTCTCAAAAGAGGTGTTTTGAGGGTAGGACTTGAAGCAGGCTATATGCCCTTTGAGATGAGAAGCAAATCAGGTGAGATTATCGGCTTTGATGTTGATATAGCAAAACTTATGGCAAAAAGCATGGGTGTAAAACTCAAACTTGTCAACACCGCATGGGATGGCATAATTCCTGCTCTGATAACCGACAAGTTTGACATCATCATGAGCGGAATGACAATAACGCAAAAAAGAAACCTGAAGATAAATTTTGCCAATCCGTATATTGTGGTGGGACAAGCAATATTGATAAGAAAGAGCCTTACAGGCAAAGTAAAAAGCTATAAAGACCTGAACAACCCTAAATATACAATAGTTACCAAACTTGGTGTCACAGGCGAGTTTGCTACAAAAAAATATATGCCACGGGCAAAACTCAAAACATTCGAAACCGAACCTGAGGCAGCAATGGAGGTTATAAACGGGCGAGCTGACGCTTTTGTTTACGACCAGCCCTACTGCGCCGTGTTTTACGCAAAAAAAGGCATTGGTAAACTTACCTTTCTTGATAAACCGTTCACATACGAACCGCTTGCATGGGGCATAAAAAAGGGAGATCCTGATTTCCTCAACTGGCTCAACAACTTTTTAAGACAGATAAAACATGACGGAGCGTATAAAAAAATATACAAAAAATGGTTCTTGAGCAACAGATGGTTGAAAGAGGTGCAATAGCGGCTTGTTAGATCGTTATTATGAATAGATACACAAAGACAGGATGGAATCTTGCGTATGTGGCTGTTGTTATAGGAATTGGCTATTTTATTTTCATCTCAAGCTCTAAGGTTAACTATATATGGAGATGGAAGGCAATTCCATCCTACATAGTCTATAAAAGCCATGATGCTGTAAATTCTCCTTTCAACGGCTTTGTAGAAGGATATAAAAACGGAAAGCTGATTGTCAAATCGCTTAATGGAAAAATAAAGCGGTTTAAGATTGAAAAACCTGAGGTCAAAAAGGGAGATGTTGTTGATCAGGGAGATGAACTGGGATACAACATCTCCAGCAAAGCAGGACCATTGTTAGTTGGTCTTTATACTACGCTTAAAATTTCGGTTATAGCAATCTTTTTTGCAATTATTATAGGAATAATTACCGGACTGATGCGGATATCAAAAAATCCGCTGCTCAAAAATCTTGCCGTAACCTATATCGAGCTCATAAGAGGCACTCCTCTTCTTGTTCAGATATTTATCTTTTATTTTTTTATCGGCACCGTTTTTAATCTCGACAGAGCAGTATCAGGGATTGGAGCTTTGGCGGTTTTTGAGGGTGCGTATATTGCCGAAATTGTTCGCGCGGGTATTCAGTCGATAGGAAAAGGGCAAACCGAAGCCGCTCTTTCGATAGGAATGAACTATTTTCAGCTTATGAGATATATTATTATGCCTCAGGCAATAAAGCGAACAATGCCGGCGATGGCAGGGCAGTTTATATCCCTGATAAAAGACTCATCGCTTGTCTCGGTTATCTCAATTACCGATCTTACAAAAGCCGGAAGAGAGATCGTAACCTCAACATTCAGTCCGTTTGAAATCTGGTTTACCGTAGCCGCGATGTATCTGGCGCTTACATATTCGCTGTCGTTTCTGACTCAAATACTTGAAAGAAGGATGGCAAAAAGTGACAGATAAAGATTATGTTGTAAAAACAGTCGATGTTCATAAAACATATCCGAACGGAATTAAGGCATTAAACGGTGTCTCGTTAAATGTAATCTATGGCGAAGTGCTGGTTATCATAGGGGCATCAGGCTCGGGAAAAAGCACATTTTTGCGAACGCTTAACCGTCTGGAGGAAATAGATTCGGGTTCTATCGAGGTTTTAGGCACCGATATTAACTGCAAAGGCTCAAAACTTACAAAACTGAGGGCTGAAATCGGAATGGTTTTTCAGCATTTCAATCTGTTTCCGCATCTGAGCGTTATGGAAAATATCACAATAGGGCAGATTAAGGTAAAAAAAATCGACAAACAGACCGCCATTGAAACGGCTAACGATTTGTTGAAGAAAGTAGGAATCTACGACAAAGCTGCTGCGTATCCTGAACAACTCTCAGGCGGGCAGCAACAACGCGTTGCAATTGCAAGAGCGCTTGCAATGAAACCAAAACTGATGCTTTTCGACGAGGTAACCAGCGCGCTTGATCCTGAAATGGTAGGAGAGGTACTGGATGTTATGGAAAAGGTGGCAAAAGAGGGTATGACTATGGTTGTGGTAACGCATGAAATGGACTTTGCAAAAAAGGCAGCAGACAGAATTGCCTTTATGGACAAAGGCAGAATAACCGAAATAGCAACACCTGAGGAAATATTGACAAACGAAAACAACAGCCATTTAAGACAATTTCTAAATAAAATACACTAAACATAAAACGATTTAAATTTTGCAAGGTTTACAAAGCGGATTTTTTTAATATTATCAATCTTATGAATGGTTTGTTGGACGGATATATTAAAGAAGCACTTGAAAAGAAAATAGACAACAAAGATGATTATGATATATGGATCAAGCCTTTAAAATTTAGCTCAAAACAAAACAAACTTATAATATCGGTACCAAACAGATTTTTCAAAGACTGGATACAAAATAACTACATAAAAAGGATTTCAGCCATTCTCAAGCAAAAATTCCCAGAAATTACCAACGTTGAATTTTTGATAAAGGAATCAAGACAGACAATCAAAAATAAAAATGCGAAAGATGAGCAAATATATCAAAATAGACCGAGGCTTAACAGCAAATATACTTTTGAAAACTTTATAACCGGCGATTCCAATCGATTTGCATCAGCTGCAGCAATTGCGGTGGCTACAAATCCCGGAACCGCTTATAACCCTTTTTATATATACGGAGGGGTCGGGCTTGGAAAAACACATCTTCTTCAAGCTATCGGACACAGAGTGGCTGAGAACAAAAAAAGGAAAATTCATTATATTTCTTCGGAGCAGTTTACAAATGAACTTATTGACGCAATAAGAAGAAAAGCGAATGAAAGATTTAGAGAGTATTACAGAAATCTGGATCTGATTTTAATAGACGACATACAATTTATAGCAGGTAAGCATGGTACTCAGGAGGAGTTTTTTAATACATTTAACGCACTTTATCAATCGGAAAAACAGATTGTTATAACAAGTGACAAACTTCCAAAAGATATAGACAATATCGAAGAAAGATTAAGATCAAGATTTCAATGGGGATTGGTTGCCGAAATTGAACCTCCCGATTATGAAACGCGTGTTGCCATTATAAACAAAAAGGCAAAAATCAACAATATAAATATTAATGATGAGGTTGCTCATTTTTTAGCATCAAGCATTACATCAAATGTCAGAGAGATAGAGGGCGCCCTAACAAGAATCGGTGCATTTTCATCGCTAATGAATGTTGAGATAACATTGGATTTTGCAAAACAGATTCTAAGCAGCATCCTCTTAGAAAAAAGGCGACAGATAACGGTTGAAAATATTCAAAAAGCGGTAGCCGAGCATTTTAACATCACGGTTTCAAAAATGCTTTCAAAAAGAAGAGAAAAGGAGATATTAAAACCAAGACAGATAGCTATTTATATAGTTAGAAAACTCACCGGTAAATCATATCCGGAAATCTGCAGGCATTTTGGAATGAAATCGCATGCATCCGTTATAAACGCAATAAAAACAATAGAATCTGATATAAGTAAAAACAAAATATTATCAGATGAAATTACAATCATCCACAGAAAGATATCCAACTGAAATCTGTTGATAACCTGTTAATAATTATCATCTTTTCAACAGATTTCATTCGTTAAAGTTTTTTATAGCAGACAAAATATAAAAAATGAAAAAATTTTAAACACAATAAGATTTAAAACGGAAGACAATCTGTTTTGATAACTGACAATTTGACAAACACTACCTATTATGACTACAATATAAAGAATATTAAAAGGAGAAAGAAGATGTTGATTGAAAAGAAAAAATTAGAAAATGCACTCAAATATCTTATACGTTTTACCGAAAAACGAACAAATATTCTGGAATCCGTGCTTATAAATATCGGCGTCGAACATACAACGCTTTTTGCCACGAATACAAAAATAGGAGCTAAAATAAAAATACCTGTTAAGGATAAAAACAAAAAAAGTATATGCGTACCTGCAAACAAATTGTATAATATTCTTTATCTTATAGATGAGAATGAGATAAACTTTGAGTTTATAGACAGTAATATAAAAATATCAACCGATTCCTATCTTTCTCAGATAAAAACATACGACAGTAATCTGTTTCCCGATCTGTTCAATGATATTCCCGATGCAAACATTTCGATAGATGCGGAATTATTACGTAATGCGCTTGAAAAGGTGCTGTTTGCAACGGCAAAAAAATCATTCAGACCAGAATATGAAAATATTAATTTTGTTGTAAATGAGCAAGGAATGTCGCTATGTGCCACAAATTCTTTCAGATTATCCTATTTTAAGGATAAAACCGTTAAAACAGAAAGGGGAATCGATATAATTATACCTAAGCAGTTCATACTTGAACTTCTCGGAATGCCGGTTGATGAAAAGAGATTGAAAATAGGAGTAACGGATGATTTTTTGACGGTCGAAGCTGAAAATATTAAACTGTTTACACGTCTGATAAGCGGACATTTCCCCGATTATAAAAATATCGTAAAAGACAGCGAAGAGAAAAAACTGGCAACTATTGATGCAACTAAGCTGCTAAAAGCCATAAAGAAAGTTTTATTTATAGCCGAAAAAGAAAATTACGGAGTAATGTTTGATTTTAAAGAAAATACTCTTTCAGTGAAATCGTTGAATCAGGAAGGTGAATTTGCCAAAGAAACAATAGAAATCGAAGGTACTGAGGAAAGAAAAATCAAACTTAACGGGAAAATGTTGCTTGAATATCTCCCTACAGTTTCCAATTATAGATTAGACCTGTTTTGCGAATCAGAGGATACTCCGGTCAAATTTATCCCGCAGAATGTGGAATATACTTTAAAGTATATTCAGATGCCGATTAATTAAGCTATGTCAGAATATAACGCAAAAGATATAAAGGTTCTTAAGGGACTTGAAGGTGTCCGTAAAAGACCTGCTATGTATATTGGATCAACGGATGAGGCTGGTGTCAATCAGTTGCTTTACGAGACTGTGGATAACTGTATTGACGAAGCTATGGCAGGTTTTTGTAAAAATATCGATGTTGTTATAAACAGCGACGGATCTGCAACGGTAACAGATGACGGAAGAGGAATACCTGTTGATATGCACCCGGTAGAAAAGCTGCCTGCAGCCACCGTCGTTCTTACCACCCTTCATGCAGGCGGTAAGTTTGATAACAATACATATAAGGTTTCAGGCGGACTTCATGGGGTTGGAATTTCGGTTGTTAATGCACTTTCCGAGCGACTTGAGCTTACGGTAAATCGGGACGGGTTTTCTTATTATCAGGATTTTTCAAAAGGTATTGCTCTGCATCCGCTTGATAAAAAAGGTACTACGGATAAAAGGGGCACATCTATAACATTTATTCCCGACAGCGAAATATTCGGTAAAAACAGTTTTAATATTGTAAAGATTGCCAAACGTTTGAGAGAATTGGCGTTTTTGAATCCGGTGGTAAAAATCAGGTTTATAGATGAGATAAATAACGAAAAGTATGAATTTCACTATAAAGGCGGGGTGGCTGAGTTTGTAAAATATCTCAATAGCGACAAAACACCTCTTTTTGATGAGCCGATAAGGATACATTTTTATGATGAGCCTAACAAAATCGATGTCGATTTGGCGTTTCAATATACAACCGGATATCGCGAAACCGTTTACAGTTTTGCGAATGCAATAGATACCGCAGAAGGAGGAGTACACCTTTCATCTTTTAGAGCCGTTTTGACAAAGGTTATAAATCAATACGCATCAGAAAACGGAATGCTTAAAAAAGATATGAGTTTTTCAGGCGATGATGTCAGAGAAGGACTCACAGCCGTTGTAAGCGTTAAGCTGCCTAATCCTCAGTTTGAAGGACAGACAAAGACAAAACTTGTCAATAGCGAGATAAAAAGTGTTATATTCGGTAAACTTCTCGGTTATATACGAGATTATCTTATTGAGCATCCTGATATATCAAAAATTATTATAGATAAATGTATTACGTCAAACAGGAGCAGACAGGCGGCTAAAAGGGCAAGAGACCTTGTGAGAAGAAAAACGGCTTTTGATGTCGGAACGCTACCGGGGAAACTTGCCGATTGTGCCAGCAGAGATCCGTCAATCTCGGAACTTTTTCTTGTCGAAGGTGACTCTGCAGGCGGTTCTGCCAAGCAGGCAAGAGATAAAAATTTTCAGGCGATTTTACCGCTGAAGGGAAAGATACTGAATGTTGAGAAAACGCGGCTTGATAAGATGCTTGCCAGTGAGGAGATCAAACATATTATCACCGCTATCGGATGCGGTGTTGGAGACGGATTTGATATTAAAAAAGCAAGATATCACAAGATAATCTTAATGACCGATGCTGATGTTGACGGATCTCATATTCAGACGCTTCTGCTGACGCTGTTTTTCAGATATATGAGAGCTTTGATTGACAACGGATATCTCTATATTGCCAAACCTCCGCTTTTCAAGCTTAAACGAAAAGGAAAAGAGCTTTATCTTGGCGATGAAAAGGAACTGGAATTTTACCTTTTGAATCAGGGCATTAAGGATATAAAACTTGAAGCGGGAGGAATGCTGTTTCAATCAAAAGAATTAAAGAAGATTTTA
>JALWSW010000031.1 GCA_027080125.1 Campylobacterales bacterium
TTACCTGTTAGCTCATGTATTTTATAATCTGCCATTTTATACCCCTTATATTGTTAATCTTGTAGCTCTTTCGTCCGTATATCTTTTCTCTCTTGGGTTATCTACCATCGCAAATGTCGGGCTGAATAATATACCTACAAAATGCATGATCTTGCTGAAAGGTATATAACCTATTAAAAAAAGAACCAGTGAATAGTGAAAAAGAAAAAAAGGATTTGTAGGGATATCGGCTGCTTGAAAAACCGTTAACTGGTTGAAGAAGGTATCTAACTTTGCCGTATCGGATGCAAGCTGTGATGCAGGCTGAAGCGCTACCTGCGCAAGACCGGCTATTGCTATCAGCGCAAGAAGGATAAGTATAAAATAATCTGAAAACAGACTAATAAGTTTGATGCGATCTACAAATATTCTTCTTGCAAGTAGATAAAGCAACGATACAAGCATCAATACCCCAAATACCATACCGATAGGAATTAACGCATCATACCATGCCGGTGGATGAGCGTTATAGAAATCATATACATAATGTCTTAAAGTATGCTGAATAATTATCGCGAAAAAAGAGATATGAAAAACATATCCTCCTATCCATGTTAACTTGTTGGATCTGAATAAGGTTCTGAAAAAAAGTGCTTCACTAACAACGCGCCAGACCGCCCCTCCCGTTGTTGTAGGAGCAGGGGTTAGCGGTATCTTAACGCACATTGGAGTCTTTGCATATACAATAATACGCCACAAAATACCGATTATAAGTATTGCAAAAGCTGTATAGGTAGCAACTATATAAAAGGCGCTGATAAAATTTACGTTTCCCATTTTACCTCCATTTAAGAAATAGGAAAATGCGGCAAGCCCTGAGACAGGACTTGCCATGTAGTAGTTTATACGCAGCCTGTAGGTTTTGATAATCCTGCGTATCTGACCAATTGCAATGCCGGTCCCTGAGGAAACAACACATATAAATGCTTATTTCCTGCTCTTACATTTGGCAAATTACAAACCTCGGCAACCTTTTTTGCAACATTTCTTATAGATGGAGCCTGTCCGTTTTTTGCAAAATAATCTTTTATAAAATCAATCAGTGCCCAATGTTCCTTGGTTAATTCAAGGCCGTCCTTCTTTGCCATAAATTCAGCTAATTCCTTGCTCCAATCATCGGCATTCTGTATGTAACCCTCATCATCTGTCTCTATCTTTTTACCATTAAAATCCAAATAAGGCATTTTTACCTCCTTAAATTATTTAAATTATTCTCTGTCAATATACCCGCACGGGCAATTCTCATAACATTTCATACATCCATCACATGATCCGAGATGAAACTCAAAGTGCTGTCCCTTTGGCAATCTCACAACACAGTTATGAGAGCAGTAGGTAAAACAGTTCCCGCAGTCAAAGCAGAGACCGCAGCTCATACAGCGCTTTACCTCACTCAGAAATGCTTCCTCACTCAACCCGTTCATAAAAGTGTCAAAATCGCCAACCCTTTCCTGAGGGCTTCTATAGGTTCTGTCGTTCCTGAGTCTTGGTTCCTCAGGGTCATAAAGTTCCAGGTGCATATTCTCGGCTCTTATGACCTTCCTCTCATCCTTCCGGATAAATTTTTCGCCGGTGAGTTTTTCGGCTATATGCAGCGCAGCATCTTTACCGTTGCCAATGGCGGTTGTTACGAACATCAGTTGAGCAACATCACCACCTGCATAAATACCCTCGCTGATCGAGAAGTCGCCACCTGTTTTTATAAATCCATCGGTTTTGCCGTCCAACAACTTCTCCAAGCCGCTGTAATCGGGTCTTTGGCCGATATTATAAACCAATGCGGAAGCTTTTATCACAAAGGGCGGATCATCGGTTTCGGAAAATTTAATCGGTATCCCTCTTTCATCTCTTTCATCAACCTTTATCTTCTGAACCTTTACGCCCACAAGCTTACCATTCTCAACAACGAGCTCTTTTGGAGTAGCGGCAAACTGAAATTCGACCCCTTCCTCAGACGCTTCCTTCAGCTCTCTTTCGAATTTTTTAAAATCTGTAGATTCAAATAGCGTAATCAGTGTGACCTTGGCTCCTAATCGTCTGCATAATGCGGTAACATCCAATGCTGATGCACCCCCCACAGCAACAACATCAGAT
>JALWSW010000032.1 GCA_027080125.1 Campylobacterales bacterium
CGGTTCCCTATCGTAAATTCAACCTGCCGGAGGAAAAGTCATTCGAAGATTTCACAATGCGTATGATGAGAGATCTTCAACGGGCACTGGAAAAACCGATAGAGAAACGCAAATGGGTTATGGTGATAGATTTGAGAAAATGTATCGGATGTGATTCATGCACCATATCCTGTGTAGCAGAAAATAAGCTGCCGCCGGGTGTTGTTTATCGACCTGTAATTCAGGAAGAGAGGGGCAAATATCCGAATGTCGGGAGAAAGTTCCTTCCAAGACCATGTATGCAGTGCGACAAACCGCCGTGCGTTCCGGTTTGTCCGGTAGAAGCAACCTGGAAACGTCCTGACGGTATTGTCGTTATCGATTATGATCAGTGTATCGGCTGCCGTTACTGCATAACAGCATGTCCATATTCGGCTCGAACGTTTGATTTCGGTTCGTTGTATGTGGATGGCGCTGCGGATAATACAACTGAGATGGTTGGAAAGAAAAAGGCTGAAAAATATGAAATAGAGCCTTCCTTTGAGTATAGCAAAGAGTGGAAACGAAAGGATGATGATTCTCCTATAGGTAATGCTCGAAAATGTCATTTCTGCATACCGAGGATTGAACGCGGGATGTTGCCTGAGTGTGTTGTGACCTGTCTTGGCAGAGCAACCTTTTTTGGCGATGCAAACGATCCTGGCAGTTTGGTTGCTGAACTCAAATCAAAGCCTAACGCGGTAAGATTGAAAGAATTTGTAGGAACTCAACCAAGCGTTTACTACCTATTATAAAAGGAGGAAAATAATGGACAGCAGAGCCAAAACTTTTGACAAACTTTTCTGGTTTGTAACTGCAATCTTATTTGTCATAGGGATAATAGGCGTAAGTAACCGCCTGATAAACGGTCATCGTGCCACCAACTACGGATCGTATATTCCATGGGGACTTTGGATAGCTTCGTATATCTGGCTGATAGGCCTTTCGGCAGGTGCATTTCTTATGTCAACAATGACATACGTTTTTAAAGTTAAATCGGTTCAAAGCGTAGGTAAACTTGCACTGCTTCTTGCAATTGCGACATTGGCAGGAGCTATGCTTTCGGTATGGTTTGATCTTGGTCATATGTGGCGCGCATGGAGATTGATACTGCATACTCATCTGACATCGATGATGGGGTGGATGGCAGTTCTTTACGGATCATATATCGTTCTTCTTATCATAGAGCTCTTTATCGCAATAAAGATGGATCTTGTAAATTCGACCGATACAAAAAAGACGCTTAAAACCGTTCTTACCATTCTTGGTTCAATCGGAATTCCTCTTGCTTTTGCCTTCCACGGCGGAGTCGGAGGAGTGTTTGCAGCTATCTCCTCGAGAGCATATTGGCACTCACCTTTGACACCGGTTTATTTTCTTGCAGGTGCATTTCTTTCCGGAGGAGCTTTGTTTGCTTTCATAGCGGCTATATATGCGCCAAATAAGCAGAGCCCCGAATTTATAGAGATGATGAGCTTCATAGGCAAGGTTGTTCTCGGTTTTCTTGTTCTTGATACGATTTTTGAGATATCTGAAATATATGTGGGACTCTTTACGGCAACCCCAGATGAAACTCCGGTTCTGATGGCAATCTTAAGCGGACACTACTGGTATGCCTTCTGGATTGTTCATGTTCTCTTCGGAATAGTGATTCCTGCATATCTGCTCATTGCAAAGCCTCGTTCGGTTACTGCAATCGCGGTGGCAGGATTGCTGATTGCAATTACGTTCCTTGCGGTTCGTCTGAATATCGTAATTCCCGGTCTGATTCTTCCTGAGATTAACGGGTTGAGTCATGCTTTTGTAAATTCCAGATTAACCTATCACTATATCCCAAGCGCTATGGAGTGGGAGGTTGAGCTGTTTATTGTTTCGATAGCGATGGCTATCTTTATGATTGGGAAAGCGGTATTGCCCATCTTATCAAATGAAAATTTACCGAAAGAGGAAGCAGTAAAAATCAAAAAACAGATGGCGGAGGCTTAAGAATGAAAACAGAGAAGAATGAGCTGAAAATGAATAAGCGCACCGGCAGGAGAGAGTTTTTCAAAACTACAGCGCTTCTTGGTGGAACCGCTGCGGTTATGGGAGCCAAATCAGCTTTTGCCTTTGGCAGAAAAAAAGTGAATTATCCGCTCAATAATGCGGAAAATGTTATCTATTCTGTTTGTCTTCAGTGTCATACCGATTGTCCGATAAAGGTTAAGATACAGGATGGCGTTGCGGTAAAAATTGACGGAAATCCCTATTCGGTGCAAACATTGAATCCTCAGATTCCGTTTGCTACAAATATTGACAGTGCCGCGAAAATTGACGGCGGAATATGTCCGAAAGGGCAGGCCGGAATTCAGTCGCTTTATGATCCGTATCGCTTGAGAAAGGTGCTCAAAAGGGCAGGTAAGCGCGGAGAAAACAAGTGGAAGGTTATACCGTTTGACCAGGCTGTAAGCGAAATTGTTGAAGGTGGTAAACTATTTGCCAATGTTCCGGGTGAGGAGAATCGTGTTGTAAGCGGACTTAAGGATATACACAAGCTGAAAGATGCCAAACTTTCCAAGCAGATGGCAAAAGATGCAAAGAATGTTGGCAAAGGCAAAATGAAACTATCCGATTTCAAAGCAAAATACAGCAAATATCTTGACTTGCTGATAGATCCGAATCATCCTGATTTGGGACCCAAAAACAATCAATTTGTCTTCATGGCAGGCAGAATTGAGCATGGAAGAAAGGAGTTTGCAAAGCGCTTCCATAAAAACGCCTTCGGAAGCAACAACTGGTTTGAGCATACAACGGTGTGCGAGCAATCGCATCATATAGCGTTTCATCAGGTAACCAGTCAATATAAAAACGGAAAATGGAAGGTCGGACCTGAGCATATGAAGCCGGATCTATACAACAGCGAATTTGTTATCTTCTTCGGAACAGGAGCATTCGAGGCAAACTTCGGACCACCTTATATGAGCAATTTGGTAACAAACAATATTATTAATGGCCAGCTCAAAATTGCTGTGGTTGATCCGCGTTTTTCAAAAACCGCTTCGAAGGCGTGGAAATGGGTTCCTGTAAAACCGGGCAAAGATGCATTTCTTATCTACGGTATGATTAGATGGATGATTGAGAATGGAAAATACGACAAACGCTACTTAACCAATTCCAATAAAGCCGCTGCCCTGCAAGATGGTGAAACCACATGGTCAAATGCCACCGCACTTGTAAAGATTGAAAAAGATGGTCCCGGCAAACTGTTGAGGGCATCGGAAATTGGACTTGGCACAAAAGATCAGTTTGTTGCAATCAAAGACGGCAAACCCGTTCCGTTCTTTCCCAACGATATTGCCAATCCGGCAGAAGGCGATCTGTTCTATGAGGGAAGTATAAACGGTATAAAGGTCAAAACGGCATTCAGACTTTTGAAAGAGTACGCTTTCGGTAAGTCGTTGCAGGAATGGGCTGATGAGGCAGGGGTTGCGGCAGATGATATTGTGGAATTAACCACTGAATTTGTAAAGCATGGTAAAAAATCCGTTGCGGATATGTATAGAGGTGCAGTGCAGCACACCTCAGGCTACTACAATGGGCAGGCTGTTATAACGCTCAATATATTGATGGGCAATGCAGACTGGAAAGGAGGACTTTCGAAAGGAGGCGGTCATTGGCATGAGGACGGAAGTAAAAAAGCTCAGCCTTTTAACTTTAAGAAAGGACTGTTCCCGGGTAAACTTGCCTCTTTTGGTCATAAATTGACCAGGGAAGGCTCCAATTATGAGGACAGTACCCTTTACAGGCAAAACGGATATCCTGCCAAAAGACCGTGGTTTCCGCATACCGGAAATGTATATCAAGAGATAATTCCTTCCGCTCAAGACGGCTATCCCTACAACATAAAAGCTCTTCTTACAATTAAAGGAACCCCTGTATTGTCGGTGCCTGCAGGTGATAGAATGATAAACGCATTGACTGATTTTAAGGCAATTCCGCTTCATATTTCATGCGATATTGTTATTGGCGAGACATCGATGTATGCGGATTATATCTTCCCTGATTATGCCGTATGGGAGCGCTGGGGAACACCACACACAACCCCTGTTTCTCCGGTTAAACATTCCAAAATCAGGCAGCCTACCGTTGAACCTTTAACCGAAGAAGTAACGGTTTTTGGCGAAAAAGGTTATGCAGGGCTTGAAACACTGCTTATGGCAATTGCGGAAAAGATGAATCTTCCTGGTTTTGGCAAAAACGGGTTTGGTCCTGGGATGGACTTTACCAGAGTGGAAGATTTTTATCTGAAACTGGCAGCTAACATAGCAGCAGGAGATAAGCCTGGTGACAGCGTGCCTGATGCGGACAGCAGAGAACTTGCGGTGTTCGAACAGGCAAGAAGACATTTGAGCGGCGCAGTCTTCGATATGCAGAAATGGCAGAAGGCCCTTACCGATTCGAGCGGAAGAAACTGGTTTAAGAAAACCGTCTATGTTCTCAATCGCGGCTCCAGAGGTGAGGATTTTGATAAATATATGAATAGCGGCGCAAAATTGCCTCATAAATTCGGAGGAATGTTTAATATATATGTTGAGCCAATAGCATCAACGATACATTCTTATACCGGAAAACGCTTCAGTGGTATAGGTCTTGCTGAACCTACAAGAGGTTTTGACGGAAAGGCAATAGAGAAAACGGCGGCATATCCTCTGCGCCTTATTACCTTTAAAGAGATTACAGGCGGTCAGTCCAGAACATTTGCAAGCGACTACTGGCTTCAGGCTGTGTTGCCGGAAAACAAGGTTATCATAAACAGATCTACCGCATCGCAACTTGGTTTCAAGGATGGGGATGTAGTTAAACTTGTCTCTGCTTCAAACAAAAATGGAATTTATGATCTGAAAAACGGTATGACAAAGCCGGTTGTAGGAAAGATAGAAGCAAGAGAAGGAATGCGTCCAGGAGTTGTATGTGTATCCTGGCATTATGGTCATTGGGCATATGGATCAAATGATGTAACTATAGACGGAGCTGTTGTTCGTGGGGAAAGGGTCAGAGCCGGAGGATTATGTCCAAACGCGGTTATGATGCCTGATCCTGTGCTGAAAAACTCTACTCTGGAAGATCTTATAGGAGGATCTGCGGTATTTTACGATTCTTATGTAAAATTGGAGCGCGTTTAACGCGCTTGGTTATAGCCCCGCAGCTTGCAGGAAGCCCTTTTTGGGCTTCCTGAGCTGTTCAAGGAGAGCAAAGCAGAATGAAATCGTTTTTCTATTTTAAAAGATTTGCAGGATATTGTTCGTTATGCTTTAGCCTTTTGCTTTTTGCGGCTTTGGGTTATCCTTCTACCTTAGCTGCCCGAAATATAGAAAATAGTATCCCTAAGACCGTTAAAAGCGATATCGAAAAGAAACTTGGAATTGTAAAATATGTCTCGGTTAAAATCGATAAAAGCGGAAATACGATTCTTATAGTTCAGAAAGATGGGAATCAATATAAAGTAACAGTTGATAAAGGCGGGAAAATTTTAAGTATAATATCTGTTAGCAATGATGATAGCGATGAGCCTCCGGAGATGGGATGTTAGCTTGTTATGTAGTGTTTTGACGATTAAGTCAACGAAGTCAACAACACGATAGATGCGAAGAAACCTTCACCCGTTGTCGCTGCTGGAGCTTGCCCCACCTTTATATTTGCATAAGCAAATCTAAATTGGAAAAACACTCTTGTTTATACCCTCCAGCAGCGACTTTTTACATTTCTATATGAGACTGATGAGACTGCTTCTGGTACATTTTTTTTGCAAAACAAAATGCCGGGCCGCAGTGACGGAAACAGAGTCATTGCCGTAGAAGCAGCCTTAAGGTAAAGTTTATCAAAATATCAATACGTGGAATTCACAGTATCTGAGTTTGAGAGCCTTGCAGGGCTTCAATGCCTGAGCAAACTAAAAGACTACTTGTCTTGCAACAGTAGTAACGAACTAAAGCTTGTACATTCTCAAGGTGCACTTGACAGAGTTAGTCTTTTTGTTATGCTCGAACTATGAGCTATTCTTATTCTCAAAAAGGAGGCATAAGGTGAAAGTTTTTATAAAAATTTTCTTATCCGCCGGTTTTATTGCACTGACATCGCAATTCGCTTTTTCCGCAAATAAAGCTATCGAAACCAACTACTATTATAAAATCAACAAAGGCGATACAATGTGGGATATATCGAAGCGATACTACGGCAATCCGTATAAATGGCGCAGTCTTTATAAAAAAAACAAAAAGGTATATAATCCGAATCTCATATTTCCTGATGAGTTTCTTCTGCTTAACAGAAAAATTATCATTGAAAATGCACCGGAAAATGCTAAGGAACTTAAACATTACAGCTATTTTTATACCAGGCGATCAGAGTTTATCCTCAAAAAGGTTGCAGGCTCAGTTGAGCCGGATGAGAATCTTTCCCTTTCAGCTCAATTACTAAAACTTGAGCCATATAAAAAACTCAAAAAAGGCGAAATTATAACATTGATAAGAAAGAGAATTGAAAACGGTGTTACGGTTGCTTTGCCTGTAGGATATGCCAGGGTTGTTGCCAAAGATAAAGCTGTTGCTGTTGAGCTATTTGATGAGATTGGAGAAGGAATCTATTTTGTTCCGGGTATCAGAAAACCGATACCGATTATTAAACAACCGGTGAAAGCTCAAAGAATTTCGATTCTTGGTAACAGATATCTTTCCATATTTACAGGCTCAACGCTATGGGGCAGAATAAAAAACGGAGAAAATCGGTTGGGTAGTGTTGTGAATTTGATTGATAAAAACAGTGGACAAAAAGTTGCTTCAGGAATAATAACAAGCCAGAATGACAATCTTATCGGTATAACTATTACCGAACTTTATCGCGAATATGAGCCTGGCAACTACATAATAAGAAACTGATTTTATAACCTTTTGTTATAATTTTATATAAAAGAGGTAGAATTGTTACAGTTTTATAATGATTTAACGCGCAGAAAGGAAGAGTTTCGTCCCACAGACGGTAACAAAGTGCGAATCTATGTTTGCGGTGTTACCGTGTATGATGATTGCCATATCGGTCATGCAAGAAGTGCGGTTGTTTTTGACGTTTTAAGAAGGCTGCTTGAATACAACGGATATAAGGTGATTTTTGTAAAAAATTTTACCGATATCGATGACAAAATAATAAATAAGGCAAACGAAGAGAAAACGGATACAAAAAGCATTGCCGAAAGATACATAAATAGTTACAACGAAGATGCCGATGCACTTTTTATAAAAACTCCGAGCTATACACCAAGAGCAACGGAGATGATTGACGAAATAATTCGGATGTGCAGGACGCTTGAGGAGAAAGGATTTGCCTATAACGTTGAAGGAGACCTCTTTTTTGACATAAAAAAATTCAGGTCTTACGGAAAACTTTCCGGTAAAAATATTGAAGAACTTGAAGCCGGAAGCCGGGTTGAGGTTAACGATAAAAAGCGTCATCCTATGGATTTTGTCCTTTGGAAAAAATCAAAGCCGGGAGAGCCGAGTTGGATAAGCCCCTGGTCGGAAGGAAGACCCGGCTGGCATATAGAATGCTCGGCAATGTCAACGGCTCTCTTAGGTCCTACACTTGATATACACGGAGGGGGAGAGGACCTTATTTTTCCCCATCATGAAAACGAGATTGCTCAAAGTGAAGCAGCCACAGGAAGGCCGTTTTGCAGATTCTGGATTCACAACGGTTTTGTCGTAACAGGTGAGGAAAAGATGAGCAAGTCTCTAAAAAATTTCTGGACAATTAAAGATGTGTTAAGGCTGATTCCTGCAGAACAGTTACGCTATTTTCTTATTTCTACAAAATACAGATCGCCGCTCAGATTCAGTTGGGATGAGGTAAGAAAAGCCAAAAAGGCTCTGGACAGATTATACGGAACGTTGGAAAGAGTAAAGCAGCACAGACTTACAGCGGGAAACGAATGTCATTTTAGCGTAAATATCAACGATATTCTCGGCGCCATATCAGATGATCTGAATACACCGGCTGCATTAGGTATAATCTTCGATTTATTCAGAGAGGCAAACAACTTTATTGAATCAGGCATATTCAACGAAAAAGACAGGCAATGTTTTGACGAAGTGGCAAATTTTTGCTCTGAGGTGTTAGGTATTTTGCGTATGAATCCGGACGATTGGTTTCACAGCGCAAAAGTTAATATTGATATAGATGGTTTGATAAAAAAAAGAGAACGTGCAAGAAAAGAAAGAAATTTCAAAGAAGCTGATAGAATAAGGGAACTGTTGCTGAAAAAAGGGATAATGCTTGAGGATACTCCAAACGGAACCAAATGGAGAGCGATTTTATAGCGCCCCCTTTTTTATCAATGCATACGCATTATGTGTATGAACGCTTTCCATATTTTCAGCTTCTACTCTGAATGAGTCGATACGCTTATCTATAGCGAGCGACTTTGCAATATCTCTTACGATATCCTCGACAAACATCGGATTATCATATGCAGTTTCGGTTACATATTTTTCATCAGGACGCTTTAAAAGTGGCCAGATCTGGCAACTTGCAGATTTTTCCGCTAACTGTATAAGATCCTCTATCCACACAAATTTTGCA
>JALWSW010000033.1 GCA_027080125.1 Campylobacterales bacterium
GAATAAGTTAGTAACTGTTGAGGAACCGATTTCTGTTGCCGAAGCATTAAAAAATATAGATAAAGATTCGGTTGTTGTGTTGGATTGTCTTACTATGTGGGTTGCAAATATGATTTTTGCCGATAAAGAGGAGCTGATCTTTGAGCAAGCCGACAAAATTATCAAGGAATTATCGCTGTTTCAATACGCTTTTGCCATAACAAATGAGGTTTCTTTGGGAATAATACCTGAGAATAAACTTTCGAGAAAATATTCAGCGTTTTTGGGTGAGGTAAACAAATTGTTTGCAGCCTCAAGTGATACACTTTTGCTGATGATTGATGGTCTGTCGCTTAAAATAAAATAAGGATTAACAAGTGAAACAAACCGAAAACTTCTTGATATTACAGAACGCCTTTCGGAGGCAACAGTTTGTTGATAATCTCCTTTATAAATTGTATCTGTTTGTCTTGAGATTGAAGCGCAACCTCAAAAGAGGTCTGTCTTTTTGAAAGCTGCCACTGCATACGCAGGACAAATCCAAGCATTACGATAACGATGGAGATAAAAACACCAAGCATCCACTGAATCGTATCAATGCGCCTGTTAACAGAATCAAACTTATCGTTCATTTCCGCTCTTAGGTCATCTATACGTTTGTTTAAGCTTCTGTCTAAGTCGCTAATGCGTTTATTGACGCTATCAAAACGTTTGTCAACGGAATCAAAACGTTTGTTAACGGAATCAAAACGTTTGTCAACGGAATCAAACTTATTGTTCATCTCCGCTCTCAAATCGTCTATGCGTTTATTGACGCTATCAAAACGTCTATTGACTGCATCAAATCTGAGAGCTTCTTCCTCTCTTATAGCCTTTTGTCCCGCCTCAAGCTTTGTGAGCCTCTGAATTATTTGCTTGTCGGTAATTCTCGGGGCCGTTTGAAATGCCGCAGCAGGCAAGGCTGCAGCGGCTATTACAAAAGTGAAAAACAATAATCTTATCACAGCAATCCTGCTATTCATATATATTATAATAGCCAAAACAGACTTTATGTCAAACTGAGTAGGTTAGATTGAGTAGGAATTATGACCACAGGAGAGATTTTTAGCTTTTTCTCATCGCCCTGAGGTTTTGTATTGACAAAGTCATCCAATCAGTTAGACTTTAAGCGGTTGAGTTCAAGGGAACCGTGTGAGATTCACGGACTGTCCCGCAGCTGTAACCCTGATTTTTCAGGAAAAAATGCCACTGACTTATTGTCGGGAAGGTGTCCTGAAAAAGGAGAGGGGAAGTCAGAAAACCTTGCTCAGCTAATCTTATATTGATTCCCCGAGGAGGGAAGGAGGTATTTATGAAAAAGGTGTTCTCTATTGAACCGGTTTCAGATAATCTTTATAATGCGCTTAAAGAAAAGATTGACAACAAAACAAAACCAATAGGTTCACTCGGAAGGCTCGAGGAATTGGCTTTGCAAATCGGATCTATTCAGAATACGCTTAGCCCGAAATTGAATAACCCTACAATCATAGTTTTTGCCGGAGATCACGGTATAGCAAATGAAGCTGTTAGCCCATATCCCCAGGAAGTCACAAAGCAGATGGTGGAAAACTTTCTTGATGGCGGTGCGGCAATCAATGTTTTTTGTCGTCAAAACGGTATTGACTTAAAAGTTGTTGATGCCGGTGTGAATGCGGATTTCAAACAAACTTCAAAACTCATCAATGCAAAAATGGGTTACGGAACAAAAAATTTTTTGTATGAGCCTGCTATGAGCATAACTGAGGCTGAACTGGCAATCGAAAAAGGAGCAAAAATCGTAAAAGATATTGCAGAGACGGGCTGTAACATAATAGGATTTGGTGATATGGGAATCGGTAACACATCATCTGCTTCGATTATTATGAGCCTGCTGGGAAATATTCCGATTGATAGGTGTACCGGACGCGGTGCGGGCTTGGATGATGATTTGCTTGAGAAAAAAAAGAAAACGCTTGCAAAGGCAATAAAAAACCATAAAATCCGCCGAACGCCCCTTTCCGTTCTATCAATATTTGGCGGATTTGAGATTGCAATGGCAACAGGAGCCATGCTTGCTGCAGCAGAGAAGAAGATGATATTGCTAATTGACGGATTTATAATCAGCTCTGCATTT
>JALWSW010000034.1 GCA_027080125.1 Campylobacterales bacterium
GAGCTCCTCTATTCCCTCATTCTTTGCAATAACCTTTGCCACATCCTCGTCCCAGTCTGATAAATTCAGAAGATAACCCTCCTCATCAACCGGAACTTCCTTGCCGTTGACATTTAAAGTAGTCATACAACCTCCTCTTAAATTATTTTGAAAGAGCTTTGCGCTCCTTGTCAAAGTTGCTTACAAACTGCAGGATCGTGTCTATGACGCCTTTCATTTCGCGTGAATTTATATCTTGCATTAAATGGAAAAGGGATTTTTCACTTCTGCTAAAGTCTAAATGCGTATCTTTGGCTGCCTTCAAAAACGCTATTATATTGTCTGCCAGTGCATACAATTCCTCTTTTTTAGTATTCCGCATAAGGTCGTTTATCCTGTCTTTTAAAGCAATTATCAGATCAAAATATCCAAGATTTTCAATCTCAAGTAATCTTGTCTGAAGAGTCGAGAACATCTCTTTCGCAATAGGCATAAACGATTCATAAAAATCCATAATATTTTCTATTGCGTCGAGTAGGCCGGTTAGATTTTTAATATTAAGTAGAACTTTCTTTATTAGATATATTACATCATCCATGCTGGCAAATTGCCCTAAGTCTTCAAGTGTCTTTCCGCTAGAATTGATTACGCTACTGCTGATTTTTGTTAAATCGGCATATAGATCATCAGCAAATCTACGCCTCTCTTTTTGAGCATAGATTTCCTCTGTCAAAATATCCAGTTTTTTTCCGATTTCCTTTAACTGTATATTTAAATCTTTCTCGTTCATCTCACACCTTCTTCCCTGCCATTGACATAAGCGGAGCAATCGGCAACTCCACTCCCTTCAGAAGAAAATCCCAATACATCCATCTGAACATCATTTTGCCATAGTGATTCATATAGCTTTCCTGAAGAAGCGAAAATGGACCTATGGTAGGAAGAGGGAATTTTCCTGGAAGCGGTTCGGTATCATAGTTGAAATCTATCAGCAAACCTTTTCCGAAACCCGATTCAATAAAACAGGTTGAATGACCGTCAAATTTTGCCTCAGGTTCATTGCCTTCTATAATATCCATAAAGTTTTCAAAAAGTATGTCGGCTGAGTAGTGCGCAACCGAACCTGCCTTTGATGTTGGAATATTAACAGCATCTCCTATGACAAATATATTGTCGAAGTTTTCTGCTCTGAGTGTTTGTTTATCGGTGGGAACAAAATTCAGCTCGTCACCCATGTTGCTTTTTTCTATAATTTCGCTCCCCTTGTTTGTCGGTATACTCACCAAGAGATCGAAATTAACTTTTGTCTCATCATATGAAATTATCTGTTTGTTTTCATTATCAACTTTTTCAATGTTAAAATCAGGCACTATGTTGATATTTTTCTTTTTCAGAAAGTCTCCCAGTACAGATGTTGCTTTCGGTTTTGTAAATGCTCCGGGAAGAGGAGTTACAAGAGTTAAATCGACCTTGTCGCGAATGCCGCGCTCTGTAAAATACCAATCTGCCAAAAAAATAAACTCAAGTGGCGCCACAGGGCATTTTATAGGCATTTCTACAATATTTAAAACCACCTTTCCACCATGGAAATGTTTGAGGAATTTTGACAAATTGATTGCACCCTCAATTGTATAGAAATCAAAGATATTTTTATACCATAGATTACCATTTAATCCTTCGGTTTCCTCCGGGGCAATGCTGCATCCGGTAGATATTATAAGATAATCATAAGGGATAATTGCATTGTTTTTGAGTATTACTCTGTTTTTATCCGGTTCTATCCTATCTGCTTCAGAAAAAATAATTTCAGCTCCAATTGGAAAAAACTCATTTTTTGTTTTTATAACATCGTTTTTATTGTAAACACCGAATGGAATAAAAAGGAACCCAGGTTGGTAATAATGCGCTTCTGTTTTGTCAATTAAGGTTATTTTCCATTCATCCTTATTTAAAGCTTTGTAAAGTTTGTTAGCCATCATTGTTCCGCCTGTTCCGCCACCTAAGATTACAAGTTTCTTCATACTATCCTCCTGAATTTTTATTTTCTAAGAAATGAGTCAGCGTTTTGTGGAATTTCTGCAAACTAAGAATAGTCGGTGCTATTTCTGCAGAATCCATAAAATTGAGCAACTCACCGTGAAAAGACATATATCTTTCATAGGCTTGTTTGGCAAAAGTCATTCCCTTGCTGTTTAAAGAAACTTTCATGACTCTTCTGTCTTTTTTGTCCATTTTTCTTTCCAGAAGCCCTTTTTTTTCGATTTTGTTAAGTAGATGCGTTGTGCGCGGCGCAGAAAGGTTCATTTTCTTGGAAAGTTCTTTGACGGAAAAGAAACAGTGATTTGACAGCTGCATAATGCATCTGAATTCCATGGGAGTTATGTTACAGATGTTACAAAAAACTGTTTCCTTTAATCTGCACGCTTTTTCTAGTTCAAACATTATTTCGGATAACGGTTTCGTATAGTTTTCAATGTTTTTTATATTATGCATAATTTACTCCATAATTAGTTTCTAACAAAAACTAATTATAATAAAAATTATTTTTTTGTCAACTAATTTTTAGAATTTCTTAAATTTTAGTTTATTATTTGTATATAGACTTGAGAATATTCTAAGATACAAAAGAAATCGTTTAGGTTGATTTGCTCTAATCGCTAATCATCCGCTGATTGAGTTTTGTGCAGCCGATAAAGTTAAGATTTTTGTTCAGTTTCTTTTCTTGCGGTAGTAATTAGTAGAATAATCAGGCTTGATATGCCTATCATTACGATACCTATTGCATTATATACAGATGCAAGGCTGTATGCGGCTTTTATCCATCCTACCACATAAACCGCCACCGAGCTGATGCCGAAAACAAGAATAAATTTTATGCCGTAGGCTGTAGAGCGCCATTTCTCAGGTGTATATTTTGCCACCAGACTGTTTTCAATCGGCTGCGTTCCAAGTGTAAAAAACAGATAAAGCGCCGCAAGCATAACAAGCGGAAACCCTGATGCTACTGCCATAAGAAGACTTATCGGAAATGCGGCAAAGTAGAATGTAAGATAAAGCCTTTTAAGCTCGAACCGGTCGGCAAGTCTTCCTCCGATAAGAGCGCCAGCCATCCCGAAGATATATGCTATTGATACAAAAACCGAAGATGCTACGGTGTTTATGCCGGATAGTTTTGATGAAAAAGAGCCCAGCAAACCTGACAAAAAGTTTGCATTCAACTCGATATAGGAAGGAAGAACAAGAGAGTTTGCTCTGTAAGCAAGTCCTCCGAAAGTCATAATTACGCACAAAATTATAAACTGTTTGATATTATTGTTTTTCGCCTTTGCTGTTTTTCTGCTTTTTGCAGGAGCCAATTCTCTGACCTTTTTTTCCTCCACCCTACTGATAATCATCATAATTCCAGCCGTCAAGCCTATAATGCCTGATGCTGCAAATGCAAACCGCCACCCTCCAATCCAGTTGAGCAGAGCTCCTATAAAAGGCGCTGAGGTAAGCCCTATTGCGCCTGATACACCGTTGATTCCAAGAGCCGTTCCGATATTTTTTACTCCTACCGATATCAATCCCATCACAGCAGGATGGCAGATGCTTGAGAAAAGTCCCACCATTCCGAAAAGCAGCACAAATGCGGTGCGCTCATGCATAAAGGAAGCAAGGATTAATGAAACCGATGAACCGAGAAAAAATATGATTATGCTGTTCTTTTTTCCGAGCCTGTCGGAAAGATATCCTGCCGGCAGCGAGCCGATTCCGGTTAAAAGATACATAAGAAAGCTGAGTTTAAGAACCGATGGCAAATCCAGTTTCAGTGAAAGCATCATCGGAATAGCCAGAGCCGGCAAAAGCAGTTCGTAGTAATGAAACAGAAAATGCGCCAGTGATGTAAAAATTAATATTTTTGTTTCGTTTTTGGCTGATTTTGGCTTTATCATAATGAGTTAAACGAGAACTCCCGATATTGGAGTGCCTCAAGCAGGTCGTTTTCTTCTATCCGATCATGACCAGCAATATCGGCAATTGTTCTTGAGACCTTTCTTACCCGATTGATTCCTCTCAATGAAAGCCCGAATTTTTCCGCCGATTTAATCAGAATTGCCTCTGTATCAGAATTTAGTTTGGCGTATATATTGAGATCTTCTGAGCTCATTTGACTGTTGAACATTGTTTTTCCGAACCGCTTTTTTTGCCTTTGAAGAGCCGATAGCACCATATCTCTCATCTCTGAAGAGCTTGTTGAACTTGCCTCTTTTGTTTTTGTATAGCTTATAGCAGGAACCTCAATCATAATGTCGATTCTGTCCAGAAGAGGACCGGAAAGTTTTGATCGATATCGAATTATATCGGATGTTTTGCAGTTGCATTCTTTGAAAGGGTTTCCATAATTCCCGCATTTACAGGGATTGGATGCTGTCACAAGCATGAAGCGTGCCGGATAGGTAACATTTGAATGTGCCCTGCTTATATTCACGAAACCGTTTTCGATCGGTTGGCGCAAGACTTCAAGGGTTGAACGTTTGAACTCTGCCAGCTCGTCCAGAAACAGAACACCCCTGTTGGCAAGGCTGATCTCTCCTGGTCTGGGAATTGTCCCACCTCCCACAAGAGCGACATCAGAGATCGTGTGATGAGGTGCCCTGAACGGTCTTGTGGTTATATAGCTGTTATCAGGCAGCATCCCTGCCACACTGTAGATTGTTGTGGTTTCGATAATCTCGTCTTTATCCATCGGCGGCATAATTGTGGGGATTCTTGAGGCTATCATGGTTTTGCCTGATCCGGGCGGACCTATCATCAGCATATTGTGATATCCGGCAGCAGCAACAAGCGCAGCTCTTTTGGCAAGCGGCTGACCTTTGACATCGGCGAAATCAACATTGTATGAGTGTGAATTATTGTCTATGCTTCCGGGACTAAATCGTTCTATGTTTTCAAAATTTGTGATTTCCGAGAGATGTTTGATTGCTAAAATCTCTATTTGTTCCACCAGTCCTGCTTCAAGGCTATTTTCATAAGGAATAATCAGCCCTTTTCCAAGTTTTTTTGCCAAAATTGCCATAGGAAGTATGCCGCTGCATCTTCTCAGCTTGCCTGAAAGCGAAAGTTCTCCGGCAACAAGATAGTTTGCCAGTTTATCTAATTTTACCCCTAAAGATGACGAGAGAACCCCGATTGCGATAGGAAGATCATACATTGCGCCCTCTTTTTTCAAATCAGCCGGTGAAAGATTGACCGTTATTCTTTTTGGCGGAAGTCTGTAGCCGAGGCTTTTTATTGCGGAAATTACCCTTTCTCTTGATTCTCTCACCGCGCTATCTGGAAGACCGACTATGTTGAATGCGGGAAGTCCGCTGGAGCTGTCGGTTTCAACGATTACCTTTATCGCATTTATTCCCGATATTGCGATGGAGAAAACGGTTGAGACCATCTATTTTGACGTCTTTATGACGATTTTTTCGCTCGGTTTGCTGTATTGACCAGCCTCATCAACTGATTGAACCCAGTAGGTATAGGTTGTGTTTGGTTTTACATTGTTATCGACAAATGTGGTTCCATCGGATTTTCCCGCTTCCTGAGTAACAACAAGCCAATAACGTTTCCAGATAATATAGCCGGTTACATCCTCGGTTTTACTTTTTTGCCAGGAGATCATAATATTTCCGTTTGACATTTCGCTTGCTGTTACCTGCGTCGGAGCAAGCGGCAACGGCTTGGTGACAGCCTCTGCAACCGGGCTATAGTCTCCTTTTATATTATCCTTATCAATTGCGCGTATTCTGTATCGATATGTCGTGCCTGCTTTCAGATTTTTATCTGTGAAGCGGGTCATATTTCCACCCACTGTAGCTATGCGATAAAAATTTTCACCCGATTCGGAGCGCTCGATATCATAGTTTTTTATATCGTTATCCGGGCTCGGTTTCCAAAGGATTACGACTCGTTTCGGAAGATTTGAGATTGCCTTAACCGATGCAGGCGCCAGGGGAGGCAATTTTGTAACTCCTGCAACCGGATTTGACAAAACACCCGTGGCACCAACCTCGTTGAACGAGCTGATTTTGTAAAAATATTTTGTTCCGTCTTTCAATTTGCTATCAACGTAAACGGTATTGAGTCTGCCACTTATTGTTGCAATCTTTATAAACTGCGTATTTCGGCTATTTGCCCGATAAAGTTTGTAGCCGATTACCGACATATCTTCTGATGGATTCCATGTTAGGATGATTTTTTTCGGTTTGCCGTTTGAAGCTTTAAGATTTTCAGGTGGCATTGGAGCCGGTTTTGTTGTTGCTTTGATAATCTTTGATAATTTACCGATGTTGCCTGATGAATCTATAGCCGCTACTCTGTAAAAATAGGTTGTGTCATCTCCGAGATGACTGAATAGTCCGCCCTTATCAAGATATCTTGTCATATTTTTATCGGTTTTTCCGATAGAGTTGAAATTGCAACTTTTGCAAGTGCCTCTGAAGAGCTCATATCCGGCCGCATGCTTTACAGGATTCCAACTTATCAGCACAGAGCGTTCTCCGGTAATAACAGTTTCGATAGTTGGAGCGGCAAGATTTGCCTTTTCAACCATGTAGCTGGTTCTCTCTGTGAATTTAGCGCAACCGCTAATGCTTAAAATCAAAACCAAAGCCAAAACAATCTTTTTCATTTTCCTTTCCTCCTTAAACTGCTTAAAGCAGATAAGATATCCTTTGGCAGGTTTGAGCATATCTTCAAGGTTTTTCCCGTAAGCGGGTGTGTAAACTTCAGGGAAACCGAGTGCAACG
Source organism: Campylobacterales bacterium (assembly GCA_027080125.1). GTDB lineage: Bacteria > Campylobacterota_A > Desulfurellia > JAADFJ01 > JAADFJ01 > JAADFJ01. The sequence goes on from JALWSW010000034.1 coordinate 6,759, forward strand.
CCTGTCTTTCAATTAACCTGTTTGGTTTTCCGTAGAGTTTATCAGATAATATCGGAAAACCAAGTGCCCGTGAGACAACTCTTATCTGATGGGTTCTGCCTGTTTCAAGAGAATATTTGATTATGCCGCATCCTTTAAGCGATTCTATCATTTTGTAATGCGTGACTGAAAACTTGCCGGTAGAGGTTTGCTCTTTTGCCAGTTTGAAGCGTATTCTGTTTGCAGGATCACGGATGATATAGCCGGTTATTGTTCCTGAACGGGTATTAGGAACACCATCGGTTATGCCGAGATAGATTCTCTCGAAAAGGTGGCGGCTTATCATGTAGCGGAGTTTTTCGTAGCTTTCCTCGGTTTTTGCAAGCATCATAACCCCGGATGTCTCTTTGTCGAGTCGTTGAACAACGCCTGGTCGCACAGGAAGTCCGATCGGGGCAAGCGGGATGCCCATCCATATCAGTCTTCCGACTATCGTGTCCGAGGAGTCTCCTGCTCCCGGATGAACCGTTACACCTGCAGGTTTATCGATTACAACCAGATCTCTATCCTCATACAGAATTTTTACCTCTTTGGGTGAGGGCGCAAGATCAGGACTTCTATCAGGAACCTGAACCTTGATAAGCTCATCAGGGGAAGGTATATAGGATTTGGCGGGTTTTTTGCCTGCTACGAGCACCCAACCGTTTTTTATCCAATGCTGAATCTGATTTCTCGGCTTTCCGAATCTGTTTTGCAAAACCTTGTCGAGTCTGTCGTTTACAGAAGTTTTGAAAGATTCATCAATCTGCATAAGTGTCTATTTTGTTATCTCTGTTCCGATTCCGCTTGTTGTGAATATCTCTATCAGAAGCGAATGAGTCAATCTTCCGTCTATGATATGAACCTTTTTTACCCCGTTTTTTATTGCCTCTGCTGCCGAGGTTAGCTTTGGAATCATCCCGCCGGCTATAATCTTTCTTTTCTCCAGAAGGGCAATATCATCTATTTTTGCCTTGCTTATAAGCCTGCCTCCCGAATCCATAAGTCCTTTTACATCCGACAGATAGACAAGTTTTTCTGCACCGAGTCCTGAGGCTATCCAGGATGCCGCATCGTCGGCATTTACATTATATAATTTTCCTTCAACGGAGATGCAGATAGGCGCTATTACAGGTATAAAATCGGCTGAAAGCAGCTTTTCCAAAAGAGCTGTGTTTACATTTTCAATTTCACCCACCAATCCCAGGTCTATTTCGCTTTTTTTCTTATGCGCAATGATGGTTTTTCCATCCGCACCGGTTAGCCCCACCGCATTGCCGCCGGAGCGGTTGATTTTGCTTACGATTTCTTTATTAGCCGGACCTGCTAACACCATAAGGGCGCTCTCGAGTGTTTTTTTGTCTGTAACTCTGAAGCCATTATGAAACTGCGGTGTTTGCCCGAGTCTGTTTTGAAGATCGGAGACCATTTTCCCTCCGCCGTGAATCACTACCGTTTTTATTCCCACGAGATTTAGCAGAACGATATCCTCGCATAGATTCGATAGATTTTCCTGTTTTACACTAATCGACCCTCCGAGCTTTACAACAAATATTTTGCCATGAAACTTCTTAAGGTATGGCAATGCTTCGATTAGAACCGAAGCCTTTGTTTCAGTCGTTAACATATCCATAAAAAGATTATAATCGCAAGCCGTTTTATGTCAAAAAGCTCATGTGGAAAATAATAGATAATCTTATTGACAGAGGCGGCTGTTTAATGTAAATTGCAGATAACTTTCGTTAAAGGAGAATAGATGCTGTTTCCGTTTTCTATTTTTGCAAAGGGACTTGCTATAGATCTTGGTACTGTTAATACGCTGATAAGCGTTGAGGATGAGGGCGTAATAATTGAAGAACCGTCTGTTGTGTCGGTTAAAAACGATGGCAGAGGCGGCAAAAAGATAGTTGCGGTCGGTGAGGAAGCAAGGCAGATGATAGGCAAAACCCCTGATGATATACTGGCTATACGCCCTATGCGCGACGGGGTGATAGCAGATTTTGAAGCAACCGAAGGGATGCTTAGATATTTTATCAAGAAAGCAAATCGCCATCGTATTGCTATTGTGCGTCCCAGAATTGTGATAGCCGTTCCTCACGGTATCACACCTGTGGAGAAAAAGGCGGTTCAGGAAGCTGCTGCCTCGGCAGGCGGAAGATCGGTTCATCTTATCGAAGAACCGATGGCATCGGCTATAGGAATAGGTTTGCCTGTTGAAGAACCGGTTGGAAATATGGTGGTTGATATAGGCGGCGGAACAACCGAGATTGCCGTGATAAGTCTGGGCGGTATTGTTGTAGGTGAGTCGATTAGAGTAGGCGGGGTAAAGTTTGATATGGCAATAACTCAGTATGTAAAAAATAAATACGGAATCCAGATTGGTGAAAGAACCGCAGAGAATGTGAAAATCGAACTTGGATCGGACGGTAAAGATAGCACCATTGATATTAAAGGGCTGAATCTTGCAACCGGAACCCCAAGTATCGTTAAGGTTCCAAAAAAAGATATAAAAAAAGCGATTATTCCCGCGATAAGTGAGATAATAACCGCCATTCTTGATGTTCTTGAAAAAACTCCTGCCGAGCTTGCGGCTGATATTGTCGATAGAGGCATTTTTCTTACAGGCGGCGGATCTTTGATTGACCAGATGGACGAGTTGATTAAGGAAAAGACTGAACTTCCTGTAGTAAGAGGCGAGGAACCTCTGCATTCGGTTGTAAATGGTGCGGCAGCAACGTTGAAACAGGTATCGCTTCTGAAAAATGTTTCATTTATTTAAAAGAAAAAAAGACAAATATATACTTCTGTTTGTTATTGTAGCGCTTTCCGGCATTTCTGTGTCAAAGCATAAAGATCGATTCATAAAGGCTTCGATGAATCCGTATAGCTATTTTGTAGGTTCTTCTCTTTCTAAAATCAGGTCCGCAGCAGAGAAATTTTTTATAAATCTCGCTCCGGATAATCTGAGAGAAGAGCAACTCAGCAATCTTACCTCCACAATAGAGGAACTGAAATGGAAAAACAGGATCTATAAAAATCAGCTTAAACAACTGAGCAAGCTGTATACCGTGAAATTGGATTTCAGTTTTGCAAATGATAAATTTGTGGTATCCCAGATTATTGCAAGAGATATAAATTATAACGGAAGATTTTGGATTAATCTCGGCAAATCTGACCATATATCCAAAGGAACTCCGATAGTGACAAAAGATTTGAAGCTAGTCGGAACGGTAAAAAAAGTTTCAGATTCTCAAAGCAGTGTCTGGTCGATATTGACAAAAAATAATGTCATAGATGCCATTGATTCTAAAACAGGCGGTTGGGGCATATATTATGGTCAAGGCAAGCCTTTCGGATTATATACCTATTTTTCTGAGACGCCGCTTTCTGTCGGAGATATTATAAAAACAAGCGGTCTTGACGGAAAATACCCGAAAGATATAACAATAGGAAAGGTGATGAAAATAATCAAAACCGATTCGCTGAAAACCGTTGCTGTCATAAAACCTGCGGCATTGCCCGGTAAGTCGCTGTATCTTGTTGCCATAATCAAGCATAATGATATGGACAAAAGCAGTTCTAATATTCATAACAGGAACAGTAGTTAGTGTTATTGTTGCCAATCTGAGCAGCTATTCTACTCAGATTGCAACAGTCTCCTTTGCCTTACTTTTCATTATAAAAAAATCCAAAAGTGCGGCGGATCTGTTTCTTGCCGCTTTTTTGATTGGTGTCATGGAAGACTTTATAGAAGGAACTGCGCTTGGTGCTAACCTCCTTCTGTTTTTTGTTCCTCTTGTTGTGGTTGTTGTAATTGCTAAATTTATAAAGCATAATGCAGTGTCTGATTTTGTAATTTTTATTTTTTTAACCGTTGCAATATCAGCGGCTAAATTTTTGTATTCTGATGTTGTATTGTCAGCCCCGTCTATAACAGATTTTTCCGGCTGGATAAAGCATAATATTTTGCCGATTGTACTGCTATATTGCGGTTTTTATCTGATTTATAAACGCTTTTTGGAAAATTATAGTGACATCTAAATTTTATATAGGCGAAATACCGCATTTTAAAAAACATATTAAAATAGTAAAGATTGCGATAACACTTATTTTGGTTTCGCTTGTTTTAAGAGTGGCTCAGATTCAGCTTTACAGAGGAGAAGAATTTGCAAAAACGCTTAGCAACACAAATATATCTGTTGATTATACAAGGGCATTGCGAGGAGAGATACTTGATAGAAACGGTGTTGTTCTTGCAAAGGATTATCCTTCGTTTTCGTTGTATATAGACAAAAGAAGATTTCGTTATAAAAATATAAAGATAATTTCTCAGATCATCGGCAAATCTGCAAAGCGGATAAAAAAACTGCTTAGTTTATCATCCGGGAATATTCTAATCGAGAAATATTTGACAAGAGAACAGGTTGTTCAGCTCGAGCTTGCCAAAATCGATATAAAAGGTATCGATATCAAGGTTGAGCCTAAAAGGGTTTATCCGATGGGCTCTCTGTTTGCTCATCTTGTGGGCTATGTTTCTGAGGTTTCTGAAAAGGAAAGAAGTAAAAAGCATTATTACAGATATGATTATTCAGGCAAAACCGGCGTGGAAAAAGCGTTTGACAGATGGTTAAGGGGAACAGACGGCATGAAGGAAGTTTCGATAAACGGAATGGGTGATATAATAAAAACTATAGAAAACAAGCCGGCAAAAGCAGGCGATAATCTACTTTTGACCGTTGATAGCCGGTTGCAGAAGATAGTGGCTGAGAATATGAAAAATAAAAAAGGCGCCGTGGTTATTATAAAACCTGATACCGGAGAAATTCTTGCTTGTTACAGCTCTCCTTCATATGATCCCAATCGATTTGTTGCAGGGTTAACAAGGCGATTCTGGAATAAGGTAAAGAATGATCCTGATAAACCGCTTATTAATAGGGCGCTAAAGGCATATCCGCCTGGTTCCATATTTAAAATAGTAACCGCAGCCGCAGCGCTTAATAGTCGTCTTATAGCAGCAAAAACAAAACTGTTTTCACCTGCTCAGATAAAAATAGCAAAACAGGTATATCATGATTGGAAAAAGGGCGGATTTGGTTTGATTGATATACACAGAGCTATAGCTTCCTCATCGGATGTCTTTTTTTATAAACTCGGACTGCTTATCGGAGCTGAAAGAATAAAACGAATGGCAACAAAATTTGGTTTGGGCAAAAATTTGTTGAGGTTAGTCGGTTCTCAATCGGGATTAATACCGTCGCCGGCGTGGAAATGGCACCGTTTTCGTAGAAGATGGTACGCCGGTAATACGGTTTCTATGGCTATAGGACAGGGCTATGTAAGGATTTCCCCGCTTCAGGCTGCCATGATTGCGACTGTGATTGCCAACGGCGGATATTTCGTGACACCACATATATGGATGCAAAAAAAGACAAGAAAAGAAAAGATTTTGAATTCCGATACCGTCAAGATTATACAATCGGGAATGTTCGATGCGGTAAACAGTAGGCTCGGAACCGCATTTTCTTCAAAAAGCGATATTATTGCCATAGCCGGCAAAACCGGAACAGCCCAAATTATCAGATCAAGAAAATTTGATAAAAAAAAGAGAAATATTCCTGAGCGCTTTATTCCTGATGCCTGGTTTATTTCATTTGCGCCCTACAAACATCCCAAACTTGCGATGGCGGTATTTGTGGAAAACGGAGGTTCAGGCGGAGCTGTGGCTGCGCCTGTGGCAAAACGAATCTATGAGCAAGCCGTAAAGAGTAGAATTATAAAATGAGTTTTTATGAAAAAGAGAGCATAATATCAGATAACAATAAGATTCTTATTATAATCTCGGTTGCAATTTTGGGAATAATGTCGGTTTATACATTGAAGTCGTTGCAAGGGAGTTTATGGATAAAGCAGATGGCTTGGTTTTTGCTGAGTGCAGTTATCGTAGCAGCGACAATCAGATTGACGCGTAGATTTTTTTATCATTACACCTATCTGTTTTATCTCCTGGGGTTAGTTTTGCTTTTTGCTGTAAAAATTTTTGGAGCAAAACATTTTGGTGCTATAAGATGGATTAATGTCGGAATTATAAATTTTCAGCCATCCGAAATTATGAAACCTCTGATTATCCTGGCAGTCAGCCGTTATCTATCGGATCATCAGGAAAATAAACCGCTTAGACTTGTCAATTTTTTGATTGCTTCAGCACTTGTAATTTTGCCTGCGTTTTTAGTTGTAATAGAGCCGGATTTGGGAACGGCGGTGATAATGCTCTCTGCACTTTTTTTGGTAATATTTGTGGCAGGGGTGGATAAAAGAATCTTTTTTGCTGTAATGATATTGACGTTTTCAGCGCTTCCTATAATCTGGAGGCTTCTAAGGGGCTATCAAAGGGCTCGAATAATCGAGTTTATAAATCCGGGAAGCGATCCGCTTGGTGCAAGTTTTCAGTCGATTCATTCGCAAACCATTATAGGTGCAGGAAGATTGTTAGGACATCCGTTGGGTTCTTTATTTCCTTGGTCCAAATTTTTGCCTCAAAGCGGCTCGGATTTTTTCTTTTCGCTTTTTGCCTATCAATACGGTTTTGTTGGCGTTGTTATTCTGATTATGTTGTTCTGGCTTTTGATATCACGTTTTATAAGGATAGCTCAGAGATCCGAGGATAATTTTTCCCGTTATTTTATAATCGGATTTACCATAATTTTTAGCGTGTCGCTATTTTTTAACATCGGGATGACATTGGGGCTCATTCCGGTTGTAGGAATTACATTGCCACTTGCAAGTTACGGAGGTTCGTCTATAATAGCTAATATGATATCGATTGGTATTATTCTTTCCTGATGAATATAATTGAAATAGAGACCAGAAAGAAGAATCAGTTTATAGATATTACCTCCTTGCTTGAAAGGGAGGTTTCCGTAAAGAACATTGATTCTGCCGTGCTTTTGATTTTTGTTCCGCATACTACCGCAGCTGTTACCATCAACGAGAATTATGACCCTGCGGTTACCGGGGATATAATTTCTTCTATGCAACGATTGATTCCTGAAAATTTCGATTATAAACATTCGGAAGGCAACAGTTCCGCTCATATAAAATCAACTGTTTTTGGTAATGAATTGCTGATACCTGTATCGGAGAAGAAGCTGATGCTTGGAAGATGGCAGGCTGTTTTTTTCTGCGAGTTTGACGGACCGAGAAACAGAAAAATCTATACGGAGTTTATCAAGACTGTATGAACAGGTCAAAACCTCCTGACCCGGAGCGGTATCAGAGAGTAATAGTTAAAATCAGCGGTTTCGGAGTTCTCTATTAGCATCTATATTATTATTCTTGTAATCTGTCTTATCTTTTCGGCATTTTTTTCTGCGAGCGAAACCGCTTTAACCTCGGTCTCAGAGCTCAAAGCCCGTCATATCATAAAAAAAAGTAAAAAAGGCAACAGTCCGCTGAAATTATGGATAGATTCCCCTCAAAAGATGCTTACTGCTATTTTGATAGGGAATAACATTGCAAACGTTTTTGCCTCGGTCGACGCTGCGGTTATGGTGCAAAAACTGCTTGGAAGCAATGTCGTTGCCATTTCAGGTGGATTGATGACTCTTATAATACTTGTTTTCGGAGAAATAACGCCCAAAACGTTTGCAAAACAGAATGCCGATGTAATTGCGCCGATAGCTGCCGGACTTTTAAAGCCGTTTTACTACCTCATTTATCCGGTTACCGTAGTTTTGCGTTTGGTTGCAAAGAATATGTCGTTTGAATCGCGTGCGGAAAAATCGAGCCTGCTTACCGAAGATGAACTTGAGTTTATGGTTGAGATGGGAAAAAATGAAGGCGTTATCAATGCGGATAAGCATAAAATGATAAAAAACATCTTTGATATGGGCGATACTATTGCCAGAGAGATTATGACACCAAGACCTGACATAAAAGCGGCAAGCGCTGATATGAATGTGGAGATGGCCGTGAATCTTTTTGCCAAATACGGTCATTCCAGAATGCCGGTTTATGAAACAAGTATCGATAATATTCTGGGCATAATCAATCTTCGCGATTTGATTGCAGAATATCCGGATATAAAAAATGATAATGTCAAAAACCATATGAAAGAGGCGGTTTTTGTTCCTGAAACCAAGTCGATTTTTAAACTGCTGAAAGAGATGCAGAGCAGAAAAATACATATTGTTGTTGTTCTTGATGAATACGGAGGCACCTCCGGAATTATAACGGTTGAGGATGTCATTGAAGAGATTGTCGGGGAAATAGAGGATGAGGATGACAAATCGAAAATCGATGTCAGAAAGACTGAGGACGGCTCCTATATCATAAACAGCAGAATGAGTTTCGATGATTTTGTGGAGCAGTTTAATCTTACCGAGTTTGAAGAGTCGGAAAAAACAGATTTTGATACTGTAGGGGGGTTTATAATGTATCTTGCCGATTCTATACCCAGAGTGGGATCACAGATAAAATATAAGAATCTTCGCTTTACGGTTCTGGATGTTGATGCAAACAGAATTCTTACGGTCAAACTCGAGATTGTTAAAGAATGATTGTTGTTGGCGATATACACGGTCAGATTAAGCTTATGGAAAATGTGATAAAGGAGTTCAAAGACCGCAAACTACTTTTTGCAGGTGATATCATAGACAGGGGAGATGGGAAAAATTGCTTGAAGCTTTTAAAAGAATCCGGCGCCAGATCTCTGCTTGGAAACCATGAGCAGATGGCAATTGAGTTTTTGCGTGCTCCAAAGGAAAATTTGATAACCTATTACAATATCTGGATGGCTAACGGCGGCTTGGAAACCCTGAAAAGTTTTGATATAAAGGAAAATGAACCGGAGGATATGCAAAAGGCGCTCAACGAAGATCAATTAATGTCTATTATAAAAGAGTTCAGTATATATAAGCTTATCGACGATATTATGGTTGTTCATGCCGGAATTGATGACGGGTATCTTTCCGACCGAAGCGAATCGTTTATCTGGTCGAGAACCTCAATAGATGATATTGAAAATAAGGTGGCTAATTCTTTCAAAAACGATTTTCCGCATATAAAATTTATGGTAACCGGTCATAATATAGTCAATCTTCCAACCGTATATGTAAACTACTCTATCTTGCAGTTAAGAATTGATCTGGGCTCCTTTTACAGCAAATCCGTCGGAGCATTCGATAGCAGAAGCGGAGAGTTCTATAAGATTACGGAAAACGATCTTCTAATCTGTGGCAATATCAAAAAACGATAGAACTTGATTCTTGATAGAAAGGAGGTTTGATTGAACTGTATAGAAACAGAGCGGCAAGGAAAAACAGCCATAGTCAGATTTAGCAGAGAAAAGAGCTATAATGCAATGAATGACGAGCTGATTACCGAGTTCGCACAAACGGTTGGCTTGATTGAAGAAAGTGACGTAAGAACTGTGATTTTGACAGGTAAAGGTAAAGCATTTTCAGCTGGTGGGGATGTAACAAGTATGCGGAATATAGCCCAAGCCGAGAGAGGAAAATTTTTCAACAGCCTCACGGTGCCTTTACATGAGGCTATAGCTGGCATTGTCAAATCGGAAAAAATATGGATAGCTGCGGTAAACGGTATTGCTGCAGGAGCGGGCGTCTCAACAGCGCTTGCGTGCGATATTACAGTAGCTTCGAGGGATACCAAATTTATACTCTCTTATGAAAAAATAGGTCTTAGCCCTGATGGGGGTGCAACATTTTTCCTGAACCAACTACTGGGTTTCAAAAAAGCTATCGAGATAATAATAATGGATCCGGCGATAGATGCAGAAGAGGCTTTGAGGCTGAATATAATCAATCAATGTTTTGAACCAGAGCATCTTATAGAGGAAGCACTCAAGATTGCGAAGCAGATAAATGAAAAATCTTTTGATGCGGTATCAGCCTCAAAAAAACTTGTAAGAGCTTCTTATCTTGAAGCATTGAAAATGCAATTAGATCGTGAAGCAAAATCGATTGCGAAAATGGCACAGACTCGAAACGCTGAAATAGGTATAAACGCGTTTATGGAAAAAAGGCTTCCTAAATTCAGATAGCAGAACTATAAATGGCTTTCATATATTGGTCTTGTTTATAATAAGTGGCACAAAACGGCAATATGTAATAAATTCGGCTCTGTTTTTGTGTGCTGTTTTAGTTATCAACATAAGTTTTTGATTGAGTGAGCTGCCTATTGGAATGACCATCTTTCCACCTATTTTGAGTTGATCGATGAGTTGTTGTGGGATTGCCTCGGCAACTGCTGAGACTATAATTCCATCAAACGGAGCTGTTTCGCTCCATTCTTTGAGAGTTGATCCGATCTTCAGATATACATTTTTGCAATTTGCCTTTTTCAAATTTTTTTCTGCAAATTTTGCCAATTGAGTTATTTTTTCAATTGAGTAAACCTTGCAAACCAGATGTGATAATATTGCACTCATATATCCGGAACCGGCTCCTATCTCCAAAACCTTTTTGCTTTTATTAGGAGATATGAGGTCAATCATAAGAGCTATAAGTGAAGGTTGAGAGGTTGTTTGACCAAAACCTATAGGAATCGGTTCGTTTATCTCTTTGTATGACTTCTGCTGATCAGGTAAAAATTCTCCTCTTTCAACCTTTTTCATCGCTTCTAAGACATTTTTTGAAATCCGTTTATTTGTCATATCATAAAGACGCTATAAGTAAAATCTGATATTAAATTCCATCAAGTTTGGTCATGCTATCGGTTAGTTACCCGAATCCCGTTTTTTCAAGTATTGTAGCATAGATGGTTCAATTTGGCAATCTGTATCGGTTGCTGATTTTTTAGGTTTTTGACAAATCGGTTTGAGTCTGTAATTATAACACTCTATGAAAACTAAGTTTATCTGCACTGAATGCGGCTATAGGACATCTAAATGGTTTGGAAGGTGCGCTTCTTGCGGAGCTTATGGTACTCTTGAGGAGTTTAGCGAAAAAAAGGAGAAAAAGCCGATAGCTTCAGCTAATATAAAACCTGTGTCTGAGATTATCATAAGTGATCAAATTCGTATAAGGACGGGAGAAAAATCTATTGACGAGGTATTTGGCGGCGGAATCGTGCCTGGTTCGCTTTCGCTTGTAGCCGGAGCCCCCGGAATCGGAAAATCGACGATGCTTCTTCAAATAGCCAAAGCAGTTGCTGATAAGGGAAAAGTTATCTATTTTAGCGCAGAGGAATCGGTGGGACAAGTGAAGTTAAGAGCGGAAAGACTCAATATCAACTGCAAAAATTTGCTTATTTCAGATGCCAGCGACACCGATTATATTGTTTCGATTGTTGAGTCGAAAAAGCCTGTAATGGCAATAGTTGACTCTATCCAAACCGTCTCAAGCGCCAATATTTCCGCTGTTACCGGTTCGGTTAACCAATTGCGCTACAGCACTGATTGCTTTTTGGAAGCGGCAAAGAAAAACAATATACCTATTGTGATTGTCGGTCATATAACCAAAGGCGGTCTTATCGCGGGACCCAAGCTGCTTGAGCATATGGTTGATGCCGTCCTGATTATGGAAGAAGCTGGAGGTTACAAGGTTTTGAGGGCGGTTAAGAACAGATTCGGAGCTATTGATCAAACCTCTATAATGCAGATGGGTGAAAACGGTTTGAGGGCTCTTGAGAGACCTGAGGGGATTTTTTTGGGAAAGGCGATTGAAGCACCTGGAATCGCAAGAAGTCTGACAATAAAGGGCAATCAGCCTTTAGCGGTGGAGATTGAGTCGCTTGTTTCTCCATACGGAATAGGCAAAAGCACGGCAATCGGGTTTGATACCAACAGACTGATTATGCTATCGGCGATAATCGAGAAGCAGTTGATGATGAAGATTTTGGGACACGATCTTTATCTTAATGTCACAGGAGGAGTCTCTATTGATGAAACAGCGACCGATCTTGCCGTTTGCGCTTCAATCATCTCCTCTATACAAAATAAGCGTATCAACACGAATTATGTATTTATCGGCGAGGTCGGACTTGCAGGTGAGGTCAGGAGCACAAAATCTATGGAACGCAGAATCGCCTCAGCTGTCAGGCTCGGCTTTACCGACATTATCATGCCGGATTCGGAGTTAGTCTCCTCTGCTAACCTACATAAGATAAAATTTCTGAACGAACTTCCGGATTATATATAGAATCTAATATCTTTTATCTTTTTCCTGTTGATTTTGTTGAGTTTGTTTAAAATCTGCTCTTTCATCATAGAAAGTTCCTGCGCCCAGATCCCGTCTTTGCATTTTATATAAAGACAGCCGTTTTCAAATTTTTCAGGAACCGAACAACTGCTGATAGAGCCTCCTATCGCTTTCCACGAATCTACAATCTTTATAAAATCGGAGATTTTTTGCATCTCATCGGTTTTTTTAAATTCATCCAAAAGCACTGAAATATGCTTCAGCTCTGCCATATACCCTCTATTTTATATCCGCAAAAGGGACAACAGCCGTTTTTTAGCATATTGTTTAGATTGTTTCCTATATGTCCGGAGCGGCTTATAACCATTTTGCCGCACTCGGGACAATATGTAGATTCATATTGGGATTTGTTAAGATTGCCTACATACACATGTTTTAAACCCTCCTGCTTGGCTATGCGGTAGCCTTTAAGGATTGTTGAGGGTGGGGTAGGTGGTATGTTTGTCAATTTATATGTAGGGTAAAATGCGGAGATATGCCAGGGTATTCTATTATCCAAATCGGCAATGAATCTTGCAATGGAACGAATTTCTTCATCGGAATCGTTTTTTCCCGGTATCAAAAGTGTCGTAAGCTCAATCCAGATTCCCTTGCCGTATGCGTATTTGATACATTCTAATACGGGAGCAACTCTTCCGTTGCATAGATTTTGATAAAATTTATCAGAGAATGATTTTAAATCGATATTCATAGCATCAAGATACGGGCTTATTTTATCGATTGCCTGGCGGGTTTCATATCCGTTCGTAATAAATATATTTTTAAGTCCGACCTTCTTGGCAGCTACGGCACAATCGTAAGCATATTCAAAAAATACAGCCGGTTCATTGTATGTATAGGCAATCGATTTTGCCCCATAGGATTTTGCCAGTCCTGCAAGCTCATCAGGCAAAAGCTTTCTGCCTGGCAAAGCACCTTTTTGCTTTTTTGTCAATTGCGATATCTCATAATTTTGACAAAATGAGCATGCAAAATTGCAGCCTACGGTTCCTATTGAAAGTGCACCGGATCCCGGCAAAAAATGGAAAAGCGGTTTTTTTTCTATAGGATCAAGATTAATAGCTGTGACATCTGCATATACCGTCAGCTTTAATTTGTCGTTCTCAACCTTTCGCACGCCACAGATGCCGTACTGCCCCTCCTGCAATCTGCATAGATGCGAGCAAGCAAGGCAGAGCACCATGTTTCCGATTTTTTTAGATAACCACGCATCGCTAATCATCTGTTTTTCCTGTGAAACTGTTTCATAATCCAAATAATAAACTGTGATAAGATAAAAGCAACTTTTAGCGCATCCTGTAGCTAAGAATCTGAGGGCAGTTTTTTTCAATAGTTTTCCAACCGGATTAGCCTCATTGCGTAATACCGGTTCAAAGTTATAATAAAAAAGTCAGTTGCCGGAGAACTTATTGGAGGAGTTATGGATTTAAATCAGGTTTCCGAACGTATGGTAAGGGCAATAAAGCTTGACGATAGTCTGTTTGAGGAGGTAGAGCATGATTTAAGCGCCACTTCTCAGGCAGGGTTGGTCGTCATTCTTTCAAGCATTGCCGCAGGAGTAGGAACGGGAATTATGAGCAGAATCGGCATTATCGGGATATTCATAGGTGCAGCCGTTGCTCTTTTTGCCTGGTATATATGGGCATATATAGTATATTTTATCGGAGTAAAACTTATGCCTGAGGCTAACACCAAATCAAGCCCGGGTGAGTTGCTAAGGACAATCGGTTTTTCTTCCGCTCCGGGCATTTTCAGACTTTTCGGTTTTCTGCCTATCTTTGGCGGTTTGATTGCGTTTGTCTCTTCGGTATGGATGATTGTTGCAATGGTCAAGGCGGTAAAAGCGGCGCTTGATTATACAAGCACAATAAGAGCTATAGGGGTTGTTCTGGCAGGCTGGTTTATCCAGGCTGCCGTTGTTCTGATTGCTATATTTATGTTTGGCGGATTCGGCTAATGCAGTCCGAAATTTTATATTTTTTGTTTTTCCTTATAATAGCTCTTCTTCTTTGGATAGTCTATCTGACTAAACAAAATTCAAGACAAAGCGATATGAAAAGGCTTGTCGATGAAGTTGATAAATACGCAAAAGATAATGAAAGATTAGAGAATATCATGAGAGAAGAGTTCTCCTCATCAAGAATGGAGTATTCAAAAAGCTCAAAAGAAAACAGAGAGGAGCTTGCCAAATCTCTCAAGGAGTTCGGAGAGTTTACGCTTGCTCGAATGAGTGATATAGCCGGATTGCAAAAAAATCAACTTGAGGCGTTTTCAAATCAGCTTTCTCAGCTAACAAGTATGAATGAAAAAAAATTCAATAATATTGCCACAATAATTCAGTCCCGTCTTGATGCTATAAAAGAGAGCAACGAAAAAAAACTTGAGCAGATGCGTAATACCGTTGACCAAAAACTTGAAAAAACCTTAAGCGAGCGAATCGGTGTCTCCTTTAAGATGGTAAGTGAGCGATTGGAGCAGGTTTATAAAGGTTTAGGCGAGATGCGAGAATTGGCAAATGGCGTGGGTGATTTAAAACGGGTGATCTCAAATGTTAAAACACGCGGAGTTATGGGAGAATATCAGCTTGCCAATATCCTTGAGGAGATTTTAACACCTGCTCAATATGAAAAGAATGTCGCAACGAAAAAAGGAAGCAGGGCGTTTGTGGAATATGCCGTTAAACTTCCGGGAAAAAACGATGGTGAGTCGGTCTGGTTGCCGATTGATTCCAAATTTCCGATTGAAACCTATCACAGATTGCTGGATGCATACGATAATGCGGAAAAAACAGAGATTGATAATTTTCGCTCTCAGCTTTCAAGAGAGATAAAATCGTTTGCAAAAGAGATTCATGATAAATATATTGATCCACCCAACACAACCGATTTTTCCATTATGTTTTTGCCTGTTGAGGGTCTTTATGCGGAGGTTTTGAGAGATGCAGGGCTTTTTGAGCTGCTTCGGAGCAACTATAAAGTAATAGTAGCAGGTCCGACCACTGTAGCGGCTCTTCTTTCAAGTCTTCAGATGGGATTCAGAACTCTGGCAATTGAAAAACGCTCAAGCGATGTATGGAAAATTTTAAGCGGGGTCAAATCTGAGTTTACCAAATTCGGTCTTATCTTGCAGAAAACTCAGAAGAAACTTCAGGAGGCATCAAATACTATAAATGATGCTGAGATAAGGAGCCGGGCAATTGAGCGCAAACTAAGAGATGTCCAGGAGATGCCCGCTTTGCCTGATAAGATGGCAGAATAAAAAAGCCCGGTCAACTTGACCGGGCTTTGGCGGACTTTTTGTGTTCTTTGTTAGTCCTCTATACCTTCCTCTGTCAGAACAGCCTTTCTGTATAACGCAAACAGAACCGCAAGAACTATTAAGAATATTATGACAAAGGTTCCTATAAGATGTCTTTTTTGTGTCTCTTTTTCGGTAGGTAGTATAGCAGTTTTTAGAAATGTAGATATTGCCACAACCTGTCTATCGCTTAGATGCATATTGGGCATCTTTGTACCCGGAAGTACTTTCTGAGGATCTTTGATAAAGTTAAACAGTTTTCCTTCTCCCATATAAACGTATGCGGTTGAAAGATCCGGCGGAACTGACCCAAACGCTGCTTTGAGACCTTTTAATTGAAGCGCAAAAGCGGATTCATAGATATATCTGTTAAGAAAACCGTTATTTTTTTTCATAAGGAGCTTGAATAACGGTTTTGCGTTTGGAGCATTTACAAATGTTGGATATATCTCTTTGTATCTGACAGAATGACAAGCGGTGCAAAACATCTTAAATGTTTTTTCGCCTTCTTTAGCTAACTGCGCTTCACTGACTTTTGCCTTAATAAGTTCAGCAGAGTGGGGAACCTTCCATTTCTCAGGTTCAAGAATGCCGCTCCAGAGGGCATAGAACAGACCGCCTATTATGAGGATAATCGGTATTGAACGTAGAAATTTCACTGTAGTGCCTCCTTTTTTTTCTCAAAATGAGAGATTATTGGCAGGCTTATGAAGAAGATCATATTGATAATAAAGAATATCTTTCCTATTGCTGCTGCCTGGGCAGTTGCCGGCTGTGTGCCTTCAATGGCAAGAACTGCAAAAGAGATAAGAAACAGCAGATACATAAAATAAAACAGCGGGCGCTTTGTTGCACTTTTCTTTTTTGATGTGTCCAGAATAGGAAGAATAAGCAGAAATATCAGAAATACATTAGTTGCCATAAAGCCGAGAAATTTATTTGGTATTGATCTGAAGATCTCATAGAAAGCCGTCAGATACCATTCGGGAGCAATGTCGGCGGGAGTTCTCATCGGATTTGCAGGTTCAAAATTGGCTGAAGGTGTAAATGGTGCCGAATAAAAGAATATAAAATATGCAAATGCCGCTAATACAACAGCTATTATAACCCCCTCTTTTAATGTCACATAAATAAAGGGAACGGTTTCTTTCTCGTTTCCGTGAAGTTCACGTCCGTCAGGACTTGTGACGCCGGTCTGATGAAAGAACTGTATGTGAAGAAATACAAGTGCTATTAACAGAAGCGGTAAGAATACGACATGAAGTGCAAACAGTCTTGTTATTGTGATATCTCCGATTGAAAATCCTCCCTTTATCCAGAGTGATACCTTCTCCATTATATCAAGCGGTATGGCTGTAGGCATCTCACTAACCACCTCACTTGCCCAGTATGATAGCTGACCTTGCGGAAGAAGATATCCGGTCAGAACCAGCAGTATCATCACCATATAGATTATCCATCCGATAATCCAGACAAGCTGTCTTGGCGATTTATATGCATTATAGTAGATGCCCGTAAACATGTGAGTATAAATTATTGCCATAAAGAACCCGGCGCCTACTGCATGAAGCGATCTTAAAAACCATCCCCATGGAACAACCTGCATTATGGTATAGTTTACACTGTCAAATGCAAGCTTCATATCAGGCTTGTAATACATTAGCACAAAAATACCGCTTATAATTTGGATAGCAAAAAACAACACTGCCAGCACACCAAGCGAGTATGGCAGCGTCAGACCCTTAGGAACGCGGTATTCAACCATCTCCTTTTGAAAAATTTTTCCCAGTCCCGTTCTTGATTCAAACCATTCTTTTACTGATTGACTCATAGTTTCTCCTTTTTCCTCTTTATCCAACAGTCAAAATATCGCCGACAAGTTTCTGCTTTGGAATATGAAGCGGAATCGGCGGAGGACCTGAAATATTATCGCCCCAGGGTGTATAGACGCCTCCATGACAGGGGCAGTAATATATGGGTATTCCGTTTTTCCCGCCATTCTTTTCCCATATAGGAATGCAACCCAGATGTGTACATACGCCTATAATGGCAACCACATTCTTCTGTTTTTCAAGAATAGGTTTGAGTTTTTCATAGTTGATTTTCTCTTTTGCCGTGCCCCCCCATTTTTCAAGACTATATCCTGGCGGAAACTTCATTACAAACAACGGTTTGCCTTTGTATGGAACCGATTTGAGCTCAAATTCATTCAGATCGTTGATATTTATCTTTGCCACCGATTGAGCCATTGCGGCTTTGCTTGGCGCTAAACTTGCAGCAACCGGATAAAGCGCACATACCCCTCCGACCGCTCCAACAGTACCGGTAGCTCTTCCCAGGAACTTCCTTCTGCTTAGTTTTTCTTCACCCATTTCATACTCCCTCCTAAGATATTATGATACTTTATATAATAGCATACGAAGTCATTCTTTGTCAACAGGCTTAAAATTGCGACTCATTATACAGAGTTGTTTTATGATGTCAATCTTGATTGAATCGATTTTGCTGCATTGTCTATTTTCAGTGTTTTCTTCGGTGGAAAATTAACCATTTGACAGTAACTATTAATAGAGTAATATACTTCTTAGTTTTTTTGGATTGGAGGAGTTTATGGAAATGGAAAAAAGCAGCGTAATGGAAACAGTAGAGACGATTGCGGAAAAGGCTAATGGTAATAGAGTCATGCCCGAGGAGAATCATGAAAGTATGACGGATTATCTGAATGAGATGGCAAATGAACAGGACAGAACCCCTGGAAGCATGGTAAACGCAACTGTTGTGAAGGTTTCCAGCGATGAGGTCTTTGTTGATATAGGGACAAAGACCGAAGGTATTATAAAAATTGATGAGTTTAGGGATGAGGCAGGAAATATCAATGTAAAGGTAGGCGATAAATTTGATGTTGTGCTTATCCGAATGGGCAGCGAAGATGGATTTGCCGTTGTATCTAAAAGAGAAGCCGACAGAAGTAAGCGTTGGTCTGAACTTGAGGAATTGTATAATTTAAACAGAACCGTAGAAGGCAAAATAACCAAAAGAGTAAAAGGCGGATATTATGTCGATATAGGTGTGACCGCCTTTTTGCCCGGCTCTCAGATCGATGTCAAGACCCCGCGTGATTACGATTCTTATGTAGGGAACAGCTATGAGTATAATATAATAAGCCTTAATAAGGAAAGATCGAACGTTGTTGTTTCAAGAAAAGCCGTTGTAAAAAGAGAAAACGAAAAGAAGCGTGCTGAGATTCTGAGCAAAATTGAAGAGGGAATGGTTGTAGATGGAGTCATAAAAAGCGTTGCTCCTTATGGACTTTTTGTCGATATAGGCGGTATAGAGGGACTTGTTCACGTAAGCAATCTGAGTTGGGGAAGAATTCCCGATCCTCAGAAAACATTCAAAGCTGGTGATAAAATTAAGGTCAAGATAATTCGTTTGGATAAAGAGAATGAGAAAATATATCTTGGCGTAAAGCAGTTAACCGATGATCCGTGGAATAATATTCCTGAGAGTTTTGCCGAAGGGGCTATTGTTAAGGGAGTGGTAAAAAACATTGTAAGCTACGGGGTATTTGTGGAGCTTGAAGGCAATCTGGAGGGCTTGGTTCATCTGAGCGAGGTTTCCTGGGATAAATCGGTTAAAGTTTCAAAAATAATCCAAGCGGGAGATAAAGTTGATGTCAGGATACTTTCCATTGATCCGCAAAGAAGACGTATTGCGTTGAGTATCAAGCAGGCAACTGAGGATCCTTGGACAGATATTGATGCGAGATATCATATCGGTGATACTGTTGTGGGAACGGTAACGGCAAGCTATGATTTTGGCGTTTTTGTAAAACTTGAAGCCGGCGTTGAAGGACTTATTCATAAAGGCGATATCACCTGGTATTCAAGAGAACCTAACCCAAAAGAGCTATTCAAACCGAATGATCCGGTAACAGCCATAGTTTTATCGGTGGATGCGGAGAAAAGAAAGATTGCACTTTCCACTAAAATGTTGGAAACAGATCCATGGGAAAAGGTCAGTGGAAAGTTTTTTGTAGGCGATCAGGTTGAAGGCGAGGTTGTTAATGTAAAAGATTTTGGTGCGTTTGTGGAGATAGCTCCCGGAGTGGAAGGTTTGGTTCATATTTCCGAACTTGATAATCTTCCTGAAAGCGAACGGAGGAAAATAAAAGAGCATACAAAGGTAAAAGTTGAGGTGCTGCGTATAGATAAATCAAAGCATCGCATCGGTTTGTCTGTTGTAAATGTATTGTCCTCGGATGAGAGTGATAAAAAATCCGAACCGTCGCAAGAGGAAGCCGAGAAAACAGATAAAATAGATTCAGCTTGAGATACAAATAAAGATTCCGATTGACTTTTCTTTTCAAAGGCTATATTAAGAAAACGGTTTAATAAAGTCGGGGCGTGGCGCAGCCTGGTAGCGCACACCCTTGGGGTGGGTGTGGTCGCTGGTTCAAATCCAGTCGCCCCGACCATTAACGGAGAGTTTGCATAATATGCAAGGTAATAAATATTTGATGGAAAATGACGATGAGGCAATTCGTCTGGATATAAAAACCAATGAGGCGATTGTTAGAAAACAGGCGCTCTGGGCAGGTATAAAACCGGGCATGCGTGTTGCTGATATCTGTTTCGGTTCCGGAAAAACAACTGCTATATTGTATAAATTGGTTCAGCCTGGTGGAAGTGTAATTGGAATTGACGGTTCGACAAACAGGATTGATTATGCCAAAGAACATTACGGCACCGAGGGGATAGAATTTAAATATAAAAATATATTGGAACCTATTGATGAATTCGGGCAGTTTGACTTTGTATGGGTTCGTTTTGTTTTTGAGTATTATCGTGCTGAGGGCTTTCAGATAGCAAAAAATATCTCTAAACTTGTCAAACAGGGCGGCATTTTGTGTCTTATTGATTTGGACCATAACAGTTTGAATCATTTTGGACTTTCTGAAAGATTGGAAAAAACCATTATTGCTTCAATGAAGATTATGGAGAAAGATCTGAATTTTGATCCGTATGCCGGCAGAAAACTTTTTTCTTTTCTTTATGATCTTGGTTATCAGAATATAGATGTAGATGTTGCAGCTCATCATCTGATATTTGGTAAACTAAAAGAAAAAGATGCCTTCAATTGGAAAAAAAAGATTGAGGTGATATCCCAAAAGATAGATTTTGCATTCGAAGATTACCGGAACGGTTATGAAGAGTTTGTAGATGAGTTTGAACGGTTTTTTACCGATCCGAGAAGATTTACTTACACGCCGGTAATTTTATGCAGAGGAACAAAACCTTTTAAATGAGTTGCAAAAATTAGTTTAAGTAATTTTTATTATAATATCTGGTTAATGCACTGACGATCTTTTCGTCAAACTGTTTACCACTTTTTTTACCAAGAAGATCAAAAGCCTCATTTACTGGCATTGCTTCTCTGTAATGCCGTTTTGATGTGATAGCTTCAAAAAAATCAGCTACTCCGATAATTTTGGCTCCCAACGGTATTTCGTCGCCTTTTAGTCCTGCAGGATAGCCGTTTCCGTCAAGTTTTTCATGATGAGATCCTGCAATGGCCGGTATATCCTTATAAATACCTTCGAAATCGAATTGATCCAGTATGTTTCTGGTTTTCTCGGCATGAGTTTTTATCTCTTCATATTCCTGTGTTGTCAACAATCCCTTTTTCTTCAGGATGCTATCATCAATGCCGATTTTTCCGTAATCGTGCAGTAAAGAAGCAATTTTGATTATTTTAGTATACTCTTCTGATAAGCCTATTTCATTACATATTCCTACGGCATACTCTGCGACTCTTTCGGAATGTCCAGCAGTCAGAGAATCTCTTGCATCAATGGTTGCAGCAAGCGTTTTTAATGCAGACTGAAATTGCCGGTCTTTTGCCTCATAAATTCTTGCATTGTTTATGCTGATGCCGATCTGAGATGCTATACCCATCAATATGTTGACATCGCTTTGTCTGAGCGGTCTTCCTGTTTTTATATTATCTACCGCAAGAATTCCAAGCGATTGAGTTTCGTAGATTATAGGGCAACACACAAATGATGTTGTTCCCATCTTTTTCATAAGTTTAAGACTTCGTGGTGAAAGAGTTGTCTTTATTTCGTTTACGTCATTTATGAGGATAGGTTTTTTCTCACGAAATGAAATCACAAATGGTCCTTTTGACTCCGGTTTATTTAGGTGAAAACTGCTGTTTTTCAAAAGATTGAACTGCTCATCTGCATAACCGAAACCTTTATAGAAATTCAGTTCGCTTTTATCATTATTTGCCAAAACTATCATGCCCCTGTCGTAATCAAGCCTCCTTTCCAAAATTTTGACGGCCTCTGATAAAATCTTATCAATATTTACATTACTGTTAAGAATTTGACCTATCTCATTTAGCATTAAAGCATTGCTATAATTTGAGTCTATCTGATTTACAAGCTCCTCGGATGAATTTTTCAGATTGGTTATGGCATTATCTAATTCTTTGTTTTTAAGAGTTTGATAGTGAAGAGTTAGTCCTAAAACAACAAAGACCGATGCAAGCAATGCATAAACTGTAGCTTCAGGATATATAAAATATGCGCCGATGGAAATTGACGAAAGCGTTAAAGCAGCATAGTTTCTTATGCTTTTCCACAGAGAAGAATGTGATTTTCGCCATGAAATTATATAACGGCAGCTGCTGTCTCCATTAAATATGCACTCGGGATGCTCTATCTTCGGGAGTCTGTAATTGAATCCTAAAGAAATAGCCTCCCAAAACCCCAGTCTGTTTTCGCACTGATACGGCTTTTCCTTAACTCCGGGTTTGGGTGTAACCGTAATTTCAACTTTATTGGGACATGTTCTTTTTGACTTATAAACTGATGATTTTGCAAATCTGTTGGCATAGCGCTCTACTAGGTTGTGCCCCTATACTGCTGTAAATTCGAGTGGCATAAATTTGTTGATAGCCATCTGCTTTCTGCTAAATTTAATTGATGAATTATACACAT
>JALWSW010000035.1 GCA_027080125.1 Campylobacterales bacterium
ATGTAAATCTGGGTAATACCAGCACTGTTCAGGCTCGACTTAAGGCGGTGGGTCTTGATGTGCCGGTTACAAATACCGGCAATTCGGGAACCTATTCAATTGACGGAAAATACACCAGACGAACTGTAACAGCATATCTATATTATTTACCTAGTATTGTAGATGGTCAAAACTATAATACTCTTTACATTGTTAATATGCCAACAGATGTAGCAATCGCTCTTGATACGATTATAGATGGCTCCGCAAATGATGCGTCAGGTTTATTTAGACGCTATCCTGACAATAGTGATGCCAACGGAGTTTGGCCGGATGCTGATGGTACAACAAAGGTTGTCAATGTTATGTATATAATAAAATAGAATCAAGCAAGTATTGTTTTTTCGACGCAACCAAATATTAATTGGCGCAAAACATGAGAGGTAATCAAATTTCCTGTTTACCTCTCAGGTTGCCGATCGATCCGTTGTTTTTTTTTGGGATAGATTTGGGTCTGATTTGGTTTTATAGATATATTCCATACTTATTCTTTTTAAGAATTTATCAACGTTGAGCATTCCTTCGAATTCTTTTTTCTGGTTTATAACCGGCACAAGATTCACATCCATTTTCGATATATAGCTCATTATATCTAATCCGTCGCTGTTTGTCTTTAGCGTTTTCGGTTTTTTTGTCATAATCTTTTTTATTCTGTCATCTCCTATCTTCCACGACATTCTTATATCTCTTAGAGATACGATTCCGATAAGTTTTTTCTGCTCTATAACGGGAAAATATTTTGCATCGCTTTGCTCTATTGTATTTTTTAGCTGAAGAATTGTATGCTCTTCTTGAAACAGGGGCACGTGCTTGATAAATTCGCCAGCTCTGCAATTTTTGAGAATTTTTAATAATTTTGCATCCGATATGTCAAAGCCTTTTATTAGAATAGCCCTGTAGGAGGAAGAATTACTGTAAAAAAACGAGGCTATATAATTTGTTAGAACCGAACCGACAAGTATCGGCAATATGAGCTGATAGCTTTGGGAAAGCTCTATCACAATCAGCGCGGATCGAAGCGGTGCGTTGGCTATGCCTGAGGTTATGGCGGCAGCTCCTATGATAGCCATTGCTTCCGGGTTGGTATTGCCTGCAAGAGAACCCATAAAAAAGCCGGAAAAACCACCTATAAATATTGATGGGGCAAACACTCCGCCAAATATGTTGGAGCCCAGAATAAGTGCGGTTGCGATTAATTTGGTTACAGAAAGTATAAAGGCAAAAGATGCGGTTTGGCTATGAGTAAATATGGTTTCAATCTCGCTGTATCCGACACCTTTTATCTGTGGAACAAAGGCTATCAAAGTTCCTACGACAAGACCTATGATTGCCACAAGCAGGTAACTGTTGATATTGAATCTTTTTTCCAGTTTTCCAACCGATGATGCAATTTTTTTGAACAATAGAACGTATAATGCAAAAATTATCGAGGCAAACAGGGAAAGGTAGAGCAGACGAAAGCTGAATGCAAGATGCGGCACCGCTATCGTTGGATAGTTTCCAAGGTGAAACCGAGATATCAATGTTCCGGTTATTACAGATATTGTTACCGGTGTTAAGATGTCGATACTTATTTTTCCGAGGATAATCTCTATACCAAAGATGATTCCGGCAATGGGTGCATTAAATGTTGCGGCAATAGCAGAGGAAACGCCGCAGGTGGCATACAAAGGAATATTGTTTGACGAAAGCGGTATTATTCTTGCAAAAAGCGAAGATATGGCTCCGCCTAATTTTGCAATAGGACCCTCTCTTCCCACAGATGCGCCTGCACCGATATGAACAGATGTCAGAATTACCGCGATTATTCCTTTTTTATAATCGAGATTTCCTTTTTTAACGGCGATATTTCTTGCTACCGAGTTGATTGTTGTGTTGCTTGCTTGTGTCTTTGAGAAAATTTTTCGAAACAATTCTGGATAGAACAAGAAATAAGGGCAGCAATACTATATAAACATAGCTATTTTGATCTGTGCCAAACAGATCAGAAAATATCAGCCTGTTTAATTTGATCAGCTCTCTGAAAGCTATGGCGGAATATCCGCCGATTGCGCCTGTTATAATTG
>JALWSW010000036.1 GCA_027080125.1 Campylobacterales bacterium
ACTACACACAGATGCCTAACACCACCTATGGTTCATGCCGCAGTTTGTTGGGAATAAAAAGATTAAGCATTAAATGCATATATTTGTAAAATAGAAAGATACGGCAGGTCGGGTGCGTCACGTCCCATAGCCGTACACGTTGGGCATAATGTTATGGAAAAAATACAATTTACATATTTAATTGGAGCGGGAGCAAGTGCAAATACAATTCCTGTAATAAATAACTTTGCTAAAGAGCTTGGTAATTTTGCGAAGTATATTGAAAATTTTGAAATTAAAGAAGACTTTTTTCATGATGTTTATGGAATAAATGAAAAACCTTCAGAAATAAAAGAAAGATTTGTAGATAAAACGAACTGGTTAGCAAAAGAGTGCGCCGAACATTTGTCAATTGATACTTTTGCAAAAAAACTCTATTTAGCTAATAGACATAAAGAGTTAAATATTTTAAAGGCTATTGTTAGTGAATTTTTACTTGTTCGACAAAACAGATATGGAATTGACAAAAGGTACGATGCCTTTTTTGCGTCCATTCTTGAAAAAAATAATGGGAAACTAAAATTGCCAGATAATATAAAAATTCTGTCATGGAATTATGACAAGCAAATTGAATATTCAATTGCTCAATTTTATGAAGACTCCAATTCCAATAAAGTAGAAAATTTTATTCAAGTTATGCCTAGAGAAGATGAAGTTAATGTAGACATTGGTAAATTTAGTCTTTTTAAATTAAACGGGACAATTGGCGGTACTTTAAAAAATAATGAAAAGTATATTCCAATGGTGATTGATTATAGCTTGATAAAAGATAAGATTACTAAGAAAGATGAGCAAAATATTATGATAAACTTGATGCAAAGATTTAATTTTATTGAACAGAAAAACTTGCATTATGAATACTATAAAACAAAACAACAAGATGAATATCCAACTATAACATATTCATGGGAAAAAAATCCAGTATTTGAACAAATTAGAAATGAAGCATTAAAGGCTACAAAAGACACAAATATTCTTGTCATTATAGGCTATTCCTTCCCAACGTTTAACAGAATTCTCGATAAAAAGATCTTACAAAATATGGGATACATACAAAAAGTCTTCATACAATCACCGTCAAGTTCTATCGAAGGAGTTATGCAAAGATTTAAGGCGTTATATGAATTTGATGCCGGGATTGAAATAAACCCAATTGTAAATGTTGATGAATTTTATATACCATTTGAATATTAAAACACTATGCCCAACACCACCTATGCGTCATGCCGCAGTGTATTGTCAATATGAAGGTTACAGCTTTAAATGAATATATTTTAAGTACAAAAATTAAACGAGAAATGCGTCACGTCGCATAGCCAACACGTTGTGCTTCATGCTAAAAAAAGACACACAGCAAAAGAAAAATAAAAAAAGATTTGCATATATGTAACGAATACGTTACCTTTGCCGCCATGAGAGAAATATTGATTACACCAGAATGTTTGAATTTTATCGACGGCCAGAATGAAAGAATTTCAACTAAATTTTTTCAACTGATTGAGGTTATTGGAGAAATAAAAATTGTGCATTCAAACTTCATTAAAAAGTTAATAAACACACAATTTTATGAACTTAGAATAAAAGCAGGCAACGAAATTCGGGTAATCATATTTTCTGTAGATCATTCAAATTTTAATGAATGTACAAAAGCAATTTGCTTAAATGGTTTTCAAAAAAAATCAACAAAAGACTATAAAAAAGCGATTAAACAAGCAGAGAAATTATTAGAAAAATATTTATAAAACATAGAATCATGGGACAGTTAATAAAAGCAAACGATTTAATTGAAAGAAGGTTTGGTAAAAAAGGGACCGAATCTCGCGAGAAATTCAGGGATGAAGCATTTTCATATTATTTTGGAGAAATAATTAAAAATCGCCGGAAAGAATTGAAGCTAAGTCAAAATGATTTAGCTAAAATGGTGGGGGAAAAAAGACCTTATATTTCAAGGATTGAAAATGGTGAAGATATCCGAATATCAAATTTTGTTTTGATTGCAAATGCACTTAATTTATCAATAAACTTGACTGCAAAATAAAGCACGAAAGCACAACAAAGGCTATACG
>JALWSW010000037.1 GCA_027080125.1 Campylobacterales bacterium
ATGATGCGGAGCATTTTTTTGATGGCTATATTGCAAATAAAGAGTATGCAATGAAAACGATTCTGGCTGCATCAGAAGCCGGAGCCGATACAATTGTTTTGTGCGAGACAAACGGTGGCAGACTTCCGGATGAGGTTGGCAAAATTATTGAGGATGTAAAAAAAGCGATAAAGGTAAAAATCGGAATACATGCGCATAATGATTCCGAATGCGCTGTTGCAAACAGTCTTGTTGCAACCGAGCGCGGAGCAACCCATGTTCAGGGCACAATAAACGGATACGGGGAGCGTTGCGGAAATGCAAATCTTTGTTCTATAATACCAGACTTAGAGCTGAAGATGGGCAAAAAATGTCTGGGTTTGGAGAATCTTAAGAAACTTTCATCGGTATCAAGAAAGGTTGATGAGATATTGAATCTTCGCCATAACAATCATCTTCCGTTTGTCGGCAAAAGTGCGTTTGCTCATAAAGGCGGCGTTCATGTTTCGGCTATCCTGAAAGACAGAAAAACATACGAGCATATTGATCCTTCGCTTGTGGGCAATAAACAGAGGGTTTTGATATCTGATCTTTCAGGTGCAAGCAATGTAGCGTATAAGGCAAAGGAACTTGGACTTGACTTGCAAAAAAACACACCTGCAGCAAGAGAGGTTTTGGCAGAAATTAAGAAGAAGGAAAATTTGGGATACTATTTTGAATCTGCTGACGCATCATTTATTATGATGGTAAAAAGAGCCTTGAATCAGGTGCCTGATTATTTCAGGCTTATAAGCTACAGAGTGCTCGATGAGAGAAGAGAGAATGAGACTGCTCCGCTGGTCGAGGCTACGGTGAGGGTAAGCGTAAACGGAATAACCGCTCATACGGCGAGCCTTGGAAACGGTCCTGTGAGTGCATTCGATCAGGCTTTAAGGGCTGCGTTGAAGCAGTTTTATCCCACGCTTTCAGAATGCAGACTTACCGATTATAAGGTTAGAATTCTTGTTCCTACTGAGGGTGCGCAAGCATCCATAAGAGTTCTTATAACAACAAAAGATTCCGATTCAAGTTGGGAAACGGTCGGGGTATCGACCGATATTCTGGATGCAAGCAAGGATGCGATTTGTGATTCGATAATATACAAACTTTTGAAAGATAAAATCAGGATAAAAAATGGTTCAGATACTTCCGTTTGAAGAGCCGATTGCCGAGCTTGATAAAAAGATTGCCGAGCTTGAAACGCTTAAAGGCAAATTTGATATAAACAGTGAGATTGAGATAATAAAAAGAAGACGCAATCAGTTGCTTGAAGAGTTATGCAGCAGCCTTACGCTTGCCGAGCGGATTCAGATTGCCAGACATCCGGGCAGACCGCATATCGACTTTTATATAGAGCAGCTTTTTAGCGATTTTACGGAGCTATCAGGTGATCGTCTTTATAAGGAAGATAAGGCAATTGTTGCCGGAATCGGAAGATTTGAAGGGGAGCCGGTAGCGGTTATGGGACATAGAAAAGGAGAATCTACAAAAGATAATCTGGATTGTAATTTTGCTATGGCACGTCCGGAAGGATACAGAAAAACGCAAAGAGTAATGAGTTTGGCAGAAAAATTCAGATTACCGGTGATAAATTTTATCGATACACCGGGAGCATATCCGGGAATTGGAGCCGAAGAAAGAGGACAGGCAGAAGCTATAGCGAGCAATCTTTTTAAGATGTCTTCGCTTAAAACCCCAATATTTTCTATTATAACCGGCGAGGGCGGTTCCGGAGGCGCCCTGGCGCTTGCGGTAGCAGATAAGGTTGCGATGCTTTCTTATTCGATATACGGGGTCATCTCTCCTGAAGGGTGCTCATCGATATTGTGGAGATCTGCCGAACATGCGCAAGAGGCTGCTAAGGCTATGAAGATAGCTGCCGAAGACCTGCTCAAACTTGGAATTATTGATGAAATTATACCGGAGCCGCTGGGTGGAGCTCATAGAGACAAACTTCAGACAGCAAAAAATATCGCTGTTTTTATCAGGGAATTTTTAAAAGAGAAAAAATCGTTGAAGGCTGAGAAAATAGTAAAAACAAGGTATGAAAAACTTCGCAGAATAGGTAGTAATCTGCTATGAAAAAGATAAGAGAGAAAATTAACGTTATTGATAAAAATATTGTCGAGCTGCTTGACAGACGAGCCGAACTGGTCAAAAAAATCAGCGAGGTTAAGAGGAAGGAGCGCTCTCCGGTGTTTGCCCCTGAGCGTGAAAAGGCTGTCTTTAGCAGAATAATGCAATTTTCAGAAGGGTTGTTTCCGTCTGAAAGCCTGAAGTTTATTTTCAGAGAGATAATTTCGGCTTCCATCCTGCTTGAGGGCGCTATTAAGATATCTTATCTTGGACCGGAGGCAACATTTAGTCATGAGGCAGCTATAAGTCGGTTCGGATTAAGCGCAAAATATTTTCCATGCACTGATATAGAGCAGGTATTTTCTTCGGTCGAGTCTGACAGAACCGATTTGGGAGTCGTGCCTATTGAGAATTCCACCGAAGGGGTAATAAACGACACTCTGGATCTTTTTCTTGATACAAAGGTCAGAATAGTTTCCGAGATAGTCTTGAATGTTCATCATCATCTTTTAAGCAGAGAGAAATCGCTTTCTGATATCAACAAAATCTATTCTCACCCGTATGCCATTGCTCAATGCAAAAGATGGATAAAAAACAATATTGATGCGGAAATAATTGATGTGGCAAGCACAGCGAAAGCGGCTAAGCTTGCCTCGGAGCAAGAGTGTACCGCAGCTATTGCCTCCATTTCTGCAGCCGATATTTATCATCTGAATCTTATTTCCTCAAACATTGAAGACAAAAAAAATAATGCCACGCGGTTTTTGGTTATAGGGAATTTTGAAGCCAAGCCGTCCGGGACAGACAAGACATCGATACTGTTTTCTACAAAAAACAGGGTAGGGGCATTATACGATTCGCTTTCCATATTCTCCAGATGGGGAATTGATATGACCAGAATACTTTCAAGACCTAACCATAAGGACCCGTGGAGCTACATCTTTTATATCGATTGCGACGGTCATATAAACGACGAGAATGTAAAAAGAGCAATGAAAGAGCTTGAGATGCAATCGAGGATATTTAAACATCTTGGCTCATATCCGGTTCATAAAATAGAAAAATAAAAAGAGGGGTTGTTTTATGGTAAAGGTAAAAGAATGGGTCAAAAATCTTGTTACATATAAGCCTGGCAAACCGATTGAGTATGTTGCAAAAGAGATCGGAATAGAGGCTGAGGAAATTGTAAAGCTTGCATCCAATGAGAACAGTATGGGCGCATCACCAGCAGCAGTTGCGGCAATTAGGAATAATATCGATTCGATTTATAAATATCCTGATGGTTCAAGCTATGATTTGATAAACAAACTTGCCGGAAAATATCTGATTTCGTCGGAGCAAATTGTGGTGGGTAACGGTTCTGATGAGATAATCAATCTTATCTATTCGGCATTCTGTGAAAAAGGTGATAAGGCGATTATGGCGTTTCCGTCGTTTGCTGAATATCTACTCATAGGAATGGCTCACAGGTCTAATGTTGTTAAGGTGCCTCTTGTAGATTTTAAGATAGATTTAGCCGGTATAAAAGAAGCAATAGATGGGAATACAAGAATTGTTTTTTTAAACTCCCCCAATAATCCTACCGGCACTATCATTGAACAAAAAGAGTTGGAAGCTTTTATGAAGGCTGTACCGGATGATATTCTTGTTGTCCTGGATGAGGCATATTATGAATATGCAACAGGCAAGCCCGGTTTTCCCGAATCGGTGGAATTTATAAAGCGGTTTGATAATCTTCTGATACTGAGAACCTTTTCCAAGGCATACGGACTTGCGGGATTGAGAATCGGTTATGGTATGGGAAGCAGTGAGATCATTGATGCGATCAATAAGGTAAGACAGCCGTTTAATGTCAACAGAGTCGCTCAGATTGCAGCTGGTGCCGCTCTTGAGGATACGAAATTTATATCTGAAACCAGGACAATGAACGAAACCGGAATGAATTATCTTAAGTCTGAATTAAAAGATATTGGTGTCGAATATGTGGAAAGTTACGCAAACTTTTTATTGATAGATCTTAAAACCGATGCAGACAGCGTATCTGATAAGCTTTTGAAAAGGGGAGTTATTGTAAGAAGTATGTCCGGGTATGGTTTAAAAGAGTTTGTTAGGGTAACGGTTGGAAATGAATCTGAAAACAGGAAATTTGTAGCTGCTCTGAAGTCTGTAATGAATGAGGTATAAATGATGATTATCGTAATGAAACGCAGTGCAACCAAAGAGCAGGTTGACGCTTTAGTAAAAAGGATACAGAAATGGGGATTTGAAACTCATCTTTCCGAGGGTGAGAACAAAACCATAATCGGTGTAATAGGCAGGGGTGAAACGCTTCAGAGCAGGGCGTTTCTTGCGTTTGAAGGCGTTGAGAATGTTATGCAGGTCAACAAGCCTTACAAACTTGTTAGCAAGGAGTTCCATCCGAACAACACGGTTATAAATGTTAAAGGAATTGAGATAGGCGGCAAAAAGATAGTTGTAATGGCTGGACCATGTTCGGTTGAAAACAGCGCAACTGTTATGAAAGTTGCCCAAGCGGTTTCTTCAGACGGGGCAACAGTGTTAAGAGGCGGGGCTTTCAAACCGAGAACAAGCCCATATTCTTTTCAGGGTCTTGGAGAAGAGGGCTTGAAGATTCTTAAAGAATCTGCCGATTCTGTCGGAATGGCTGTGATAACAGAGGTTATGGATGTAAGAGATGTGGAGCTTGTCGGAAGATACACCGATATATTTCAGATAGGAGCCCGCAACATGGCAAATTTTAGCCTTCTTAAAGAGGTTGGAAAGGCAAGAAAACCTGTAATGCTCAAGCGCGGCATGGCTGCTACGCTTCAGGAGTTTCTGCTTGCTGCCGAATATATAATGAACGAGGGCAATGAAGAGGTAATCCTATGTGAAAGAGGCATAAGAACTTATGAGCAATACACGAGAAATACGTTGGATCTTGCCATTGTTCCTGCTATAAAGGAGCTTTCTCATCTGCCTATTATAGTTGATCCTTCGCATGCAACCGGCAGAAAGCAGCTTGTTTTGCCTATGGCTCTTGCTGCGGTAGCTGCAGGAGCAGATGGTATTATGGTTGAGGTTCATCCGAATCCTGCCGAGGCGCTTTCTGATGGAGCCCAAGCTCTTCTTCCATCTGATTTTAGCGCTATGATGGAGGCAATCAGAATAATATCCAAGGCAGTGGACAGAACAGTCTAGCAAGTGTTTTCCAAAATTTTTATAGTCGGGCTGGGGCTTATTGGCGGCTCATTGGCTGCTGATATAAGAAGTCATGGTATTGCCAGGCAGATAATCGGATATGACAACAATAAAGACAATCTTGAAACTGCCGAAAAGCTTGGTCTTATTGACAAACCTTCAACCCTTAAAGAGGGCGCTTGCTGTGAGTTGATAATCTTGTCGGTGCCTGTTTCTCAAATACCTCCGGTTTATGAAAAGATATCGCCATATCTCGGCAGAAAAAGCATCGTTATAGACACCGGAAGCGTAAAAGGTTATGTGATAAAGCAGATTACCAATATAAAAAACAGTGAGCGATTTGTTCCTTGCCACCCTATTGCAGGCACCGAAAATAATGGTCCTGCAGCGGCAAAGAGGGGATTGTTTAAAGGCAAGAATGTTATAATCACCTCTGATAGAGGAAATGAATCGGTTCAAAAGATAGCGAAGTTCTGGAGATTAGTAGGTGCAAATGTTGTCTTTATGAATGCAAATAAGCAT
Source organism: Campylobacterales bacterium (assembly GCA_027080125.1). Classification (GTDB taxonomy): domain Bacteria; phylum Campylobacterota_A; class Desulfurellia; order JAADFJ01; family JAADFJ01; genus JAADFJ01. Next base: position 5,818 of record JALWSW010000037.1, read on the forward strand.
GACGAAATTTTTGCCACTGTAAGCCATCTGCCGCATTTTGTTGCCTATAGTCTTGTCGATTCGGTGCTTGTTGATGGCAATTTGCCCGAATATATCGGGGGAGGGCTGGCTGATTATACCAGAATTGCCGCAAGCTCACCGGCGATGTGGAGCGATATTTTTATCTATAACAAACAGAATCTGCTTAAGGCTGTTGGAAAATATGAGAGTAGCCTGAAGCGGTTAAAAAATTGTATAATCGCCGGGAATGGTGTTACCCGGTTTCTCTCTGCGGTTCAAAAGGCAAAATTGGCAAGTAAAAAAAACGCTCAAATCATTATTGCTGTTGACGGACCATCGGGAGTAGGCAAAAGCAGCATAGCTCAGCATATAGCGAATGAACTTAATTTTTTCTATATTGATAGCGGCGCTTTATATAGGGCGCTTGCGGTTATAGACCGGTTTGATGAGAGCAAGCTTGAGTTTATAAGGCAGGATGGAAAATGGTTGCTTTGTTATAATGGATCAAATATCGAAAAAAAAATACGCACTGAAAAAGCCGCCGCTGCAGCAAGCAAGATTGCCAGGGAGATAAAGACAAGAGAAAAGGTAAACAACATAATATATTCAATGGTTGGAGAAAATTCTGCTGTTGTTGAGGGAAGAGACGCGGGAACGGCAATATTTCCGAATGCTGATCTGAAGCTGTTTTTGGATGCACCGCTTGTGCTGCGTGCCGAAAGAAGGATGAAAGATGATAAAGCTGCGACTGCCCAACAGATAAATGCCAGAGACAGACAGGATAAATCCAGAGCCATTAGCCCGCTTCGGGCAGCATCTGATGCAATTTATCTGGATACTTCGGCAAGCTATGATACGGTTGTAAGGATGGTTGATTCTGTAATTCGCAATGTTCTTAAAATATCAATCAGCTAATGAGGCTTATACTTTCAAATAGAATTGGCTTTTGCTATGGAGTAAAAAGAGCCGTTGGCATTGTTGATGAGATTTCCTCCAAATACAAGGTAAAAACGTTTGGTCCGCTCATTCATAATCCTCAGATGATAGATAGATTAAGAAAGAAGGGCGTTCAGACAACCGATGCAATAGATAATTCGGTGGAAAATGATTGCAAAATTGTTATAAGGTCACACGGGGTGGGTCCTGATATATACACACTGCTGGATAAAAACCGAATTGATTATGTTGATGCAACCTGTCCGTTTGTCAAAAACGCTCAAAATTTTGTCAATCGTAAAAACAGAGAGAATGCAACGGTTTTAATTTTTGGCGACAGGCATCATCCTGAGGTTGGTGCTGTAATGGCATATGCGAAAGATGTGATAGTTGCGGAATCGATAGAAGAGGTTAGGGCGTTGAAGCATTTTAAAAAATTAGCCGTGGTTTCTCAAACAACCCAATCAAAAAAGCTGTTCCGTCAGGCGATAATGATATTGCTTGATAAAGCCGATGAGTTGGATATCTACAATTCGATATGCGGAGCAACGGAAAGTCGTCAGGCAGAAGCGGAAAAGCTGTCTCAGAAGGTCGATGTAATGTTGGTTGTAGGCGGAAAAAACAGCGCTAATACAAGGAGACTTTTAACGGTATGCAGAAACTATTGTGATAGGTGTTATCATATCGAAACATTTCGTGAAATAAAATCGGACTGGTTTTCGCAAGATAGCACAATAGGGCTTGTTACCGGCGCATCGACACCTGATTTTATAGTTGATGAGATAATAGAACAGATGAAAGAAAAGTTTGACCCCAATATTTTGGTAGAAAGCATAGATGACGGGCTTTAAAGGTTCTATCGGAATCGTAAGAAATTTCGACAGCGATATCTTGAAAAAGCCGATGGCAGTGGCGTTCGGAAGTTTTGACGGTGTTCATATAGGTCATCAGAAGGTGCTTTCTATGGCATATGAGATTGCAAGGAAAAAATCGCTTATTCCCGCGGTTTTTATCTTCTGGCCTCATCCGAGATTTTTGTTAAAGCCAAGACTTCCTTTTATCATTTCCGGTTTCAGGGACCAGATAGAAGCATTCGAAAGATCGGGGATAAAGATTGTTCTGATTAACAGGTTTGATGAAACGATAAGAGATATGAGCTACCATGATTTCATCAGGTATATTCTTAAGAATATAAATATAAAGCATGCTGTAGTCGGTTATGATTACACATTCGGAAAAGACGCTCAAGGCGATACGGGAAAACTTAAGACTTTAGGCAAAATGTATCGATTCGGCGTCTCTGTGGTTGAACCTGTCAGTATTGAAGGCGAAACAGTAAGCAGTTCAAAAATAAGGCGATATCTTATCTCAGGAGATATGGAAAAAGCCTCAAGAATGCTTGGCAGAAACTATTCGGTTACTGCCAGAGTGCAAAGAGGCAATGGACGAGGTTCAAAGATAGGTATTCCTACTATAAACCTCTATCCGAAAATCGGTTTGCCTTCAGACGGAGTGTATTGCGGTAACGCATTTACAAAATATGGAAGGTATAAAGCAGCGATTAATATCGGAAACAATCCGACCTTTGGAGACAGGCATCATATAGAAGCTCACCTTATAAATTTTAGCGGAGAGTTGACCGGAACGGTTGTAAGATTAGAGTTTGAGCGCTATATTAGAGGTGAGATACGCTTTGCTGATGCAGATGAGCTTGTATCGCATATAATAGATGACATAAAACGATGCAGGTAAAATGAACAATATGAAACGTATAGCGGTTTTGACAAGCGGAGGGGATTCGGCAGGTATGAATCCGGCGCTAAAATCGATTGTTGAGCAGTCGCGTAGAGACAGAATATCTGTGACCGGATTTTTGAGAGGTTATCTCGGGTTGGTTAATGGTTTGGCAATTGAGATGTATTATAAAACGGTCGCAGGAATCGCAAGAAAAGGCGGAACAGTCATAAAATCTTCCCGTTTGCCGGAATTCAGAGAGATTTCAGTCCAAAAGCAGGCAATAGCCAATCTTGGTAAAAACGAGATAGACGGATTGATTGTGATTGGAGGTGACGGTTCAATTCGAGGCGCTTCAGCCTTGGCAGCGCTTGGGGTTCCGATTGTGGCAATTCCGGCTTCAATTGATAACGATATATATGGCAGCGATATCTCATTGGGAGTTGATACTTCGCTTAACACCATAGTTAACTCGATAGATATTATCAAGGATACCGCTTCCTCTCATAACAGGGCTTTTGTGATTGAGACTATGGGACGAACATCAGGATACTTGGCACTTGTCGGAGCAATGGCAACCGGTGCGGAGGCAGTCGTTATACCTGAGGTGCCATACGATATAGAGTGCATTGCCAACAGACTAAAAGAGGAGCATAGAAAAGGCAGAGAATACAGTATTGTTGTGGTAGCGGAAGGAACCGGTGCTACAAGCAAGATGTCTGAAGCCTTAAAACAAATCTCAAACTTTGATACGCGTATCACGGTTTTGGGTCATCTTCAAAGAGGAGGCTCGCCGTCTGTGTTTGACAGAATATTGGGATTCAGGCTTGGTTCCCAGGCTGTAAGAGCTCTTATTGAAGGCAGATCAGGAGTTATGATGGCGCTTGAAGGAAGCAAAATAGTCGAGGTTCCGTTTGAGGATGTTTTAACCCATAAAAAATTGCTCGGTAAGCGTTATCTTGAATATGCAAGGCGTCTTTCCCGCTGATATTTGAAAAATCAACTTGTTCGCTTATAATGCAACCGAGTTTAACAGTTATTCAGTTATTAAAAATAGATCAATAAGATAGGTCGGAGGTAAAATGAATCGGTTTTATATACCTGAGGATGAGATAAACAGAAGGATAAATTCTCTTCAAACTATGCTCAAGGCAAATAATCTGGATGGTGCCCTTATCGCAGGAAGAATGAATCTTTTTTATCTTACCGGAACAATCGCAAATGCAATGTTGTTTGTTGAACCTGAAGGGGAACCAAAATTTTTTGTAAAAAAATCGTTTCAAAGAGCAAAGCTTGAGTCTCCGCTTAAGAATATCTATCCACTGAAAAGTGTAAAAGATATTGCCGCATCCGTAGGAGATTGTGCCGGTAAAAGGATAGGACTTGAGTTCATGCGTGTCACCCTTCAGGTTTCCTCAAGAATCTCAAAACAGATAAAAGCTGATTTTCAGCCTATCGATTCGATTATGGCATATATTCGTTGCAAAAAAAGCGACTATGAGCTCGGATTGATAAGAAAAGCCGGCGAATTTCAGAGAAATCTGCATGAGGATATTATTCCGGGACTTATAAGGGAAGGGGAAACCGAAAAGGAACTTGCCGCCGATATTATAAAAAAGATGTTTGATGGACAGCATGACGGAATCTGCCGCATGAATGCGTTTGAACAGGAGATTCCTACCCCGACCGTTGTAGCAGGAAGAGGGGGCAACTGTTACACGGTTTTTGACGGAACTCCGGGAGGCGGTTGGGGAATCTGTCCGGCTAGCCCGTTTTTCGGTAGCCCATTTATAAAAATAGAGAAAAACTCGCCTATTATGGTTGACATTCTGTATGGATACCAAGGATATAAAACCGATAAAAGCACAACATATTCTATTGGAGCGCTTCCAAAGAAGATGGTAGATGCTCATCGGTTTTGCATAAATATGAGAGATTATGTGGCAAGCAGACTTCGACCCGGAGAGATTCCCTCTTCTATCTATAAGGATGTTCTTGAGAAAGCGGCAAAGGCGGGTTATGAAAAGAATTTTATGGGGCAGGGTGAATCTCAGGTTCGCTTTCTAGGGCACGGGATAGGATTGGCTACCGATGAATATCCTGTTTTGGCAAACCGTTTTGACGAACCGTTAGAAAAGTCGATGGTTATGGCTGTTGAGCCTAAAATTGTCTTTGATGAGGGAGTTGTAGGTTTGGAGAGCACCTATCTTGTAAATGAAGACGGAGGCGAAATATTAAACGGCCAAAACGGAAATATCATATTGATTTAAAAATTGTATAAGGGCAGGTTTATAGAGGATAACACTGTTTTAAAAAGACTTGCTCCTGTTGCGCGCAAATATGAAGCATATCTTGTGGGTGGATATCTCAGAGACGTTTTTCTAAAAAGAGAAAGTCCGGATTTTGATTTTGTTGTTTTTGGCAAGCAGTCCGATTTTATAAATTCAGTTGCAAGCGGTTTAGGTGTCTCATTTTTCAGGTTCGGAAACAATAAAACCGTATGGAGATCCTACGGGGCGCCATTTACAATCGATATTTCAGAGCCTAAAGATGGCGATATAAAATCGGATCTTCTCAGGAGAGATTTAACAATTAATGCCATGGCTTATGATTTTCGAACCGGTTCGATAATAGATCCTGTAGATGCAAGGACGGATTTAAAAAACGGTATAATCAGAATAATAGACAAAAATGCAATAGTGGATGACCCTTTGCGTATGTTGAGGGCTTTTAGGATTGCATCGGAACTTAAATTCAAGATTTCCGCAGAAACATTAGAACTTATAAGCAGACATAAAAGATTGATAAAAAAGGTTTCCTCGGAAAGAATAGGCGAGGAGTTTTTAAAATTGATGAACCAGGAGAGCTATCGTTATATTGTGCTGATGAATAAAACCGGTATGCTTGATCAGCTGTTTGGGAAATTCAGATATGCGAACGAATGCACACAGAATCGATTTCATCTTTATGATGTCAAAGATCATTCGTTGTTGACTGTCAGAAAAATAGATGAGATGCTCAAAAACAGGGCTATTTTTTTAAGCGATAACGATGAGCTGATGAGCTTTATAACAAAAAATCGGGTGATATTAAAATTAGCCGCTCTTTTCCATGACATAGGAAAACCGTTTGTAAAAACCGATTATCAAGGTTTTATCCATTTTTACAGGCATGAAGCAAAAGGGGCAAGAATCTTTGAAAATGAGATTGCCCCAAGACTGTCGCTTGCAAAAAATCAGACGATTGAGATAAAAAAAATTATTCTCTATCATCTTGCTCCAACCGATTATTTCAGATTGTTTAGAGAACAGAATTTGCAGAAAAAACATAAGATACGATTTTTTGTAAAGTTTGACAAGCTTGGATTGTTAATTCTGTTTCTATCGATTGCCGATACGCTTGCAAAGGGTCAGATACCAAGGGCGCTTTTTGTAGATATGTTGCAAATGTTTCTCGAATTTGCAGATTTTTATTATGCGGACTATCTGCCCAAAATTAGTATTCCGCCTTTCATAACAGGTGATGATATAATTGAACGGTTTAACCTCAAACCCTCGCCCTATTTTAGAGTTATACTTGATAAAATACGAAAGAAACAACTTAGCGGTTTTCTTAAAGACAAAAATGATGCCATAAAATACGCATCCGAGATTATCACGAAAGATACAGATATACAGAAGGAGAACGGATGAATTCTGCTATTTTAAAAAAATATACTGCCTTTCGATATTCAGAGAAGGAAGGTATTGTTCCGGCAAAAAGTTTCAGAAAGATTGGAGTGGAGTTGATAGGAGTTGAGAGACAAAAGAGTCTGATGAAAAAAAATCTTTCGGCTTTTCTCGAAGGAAGACCGGCAGTCAATATATTGCTTTGGGGTGAAAGAGGGTGCGGAAAATCAACCTTGGTTCATGAGATTATAGAGCTCTTTTCCGATAAAAATCTTAAGGCAATCGAGCTTTCTGATCCTAAAAATTTAGTAAGAATATCCGAGGAGATTTACAATATTTCATACCGATTTCTTCTGTTTATGGATGATCTGGGATTAGATGAGCCGGATGTTTATCGCAGCTTTAAACGTTCTTTGGATGGCGGACTGTCAATGCTGCCAGAGAACGCGATTATAGTAGCAACTGCAAACAGGCGTCATCTTATTAGTGAAACTGCGGCTGAGGATGATCTTCATCCTGAGGAAACCACCTCAGAGATTCTGTCGGTTTCTGCCAGGTTCGGTCTTGTTATTCCTTTTTATCCGCTTTCAAAAAAGCAGTATCTGGATATTGTAAAATATTATTTTAAAAAGTTTGATATCACCTGGCAGAAGCATTATGAAAAAAGTGCGGAAGCCTGGGCGATTGCCCGAGGCGGAAGATCCGGAAGATTGGCAATGCAATTTGCCATAAATTGGCTAAATGGTATATTTTATTAGAGCCTATATTCCCAGATATGCCGATTGTATCTGTGGATTATTAAGCAGTTTTTCGGATTTGCCTTCCATAACAATTCTGCCTGTCTCAAGCACATAAGCCCTTTTTGCAACGCTCAATGCTACCTGAACATCCTGCTCGACAACAAGCAGCGATGTGCCGCTTTTGCTTATATCATGGATTATTTCTATGAGAACATCAACAATTACAGGTGCCAGCCCAAGAGAAAGCTCATCTATCATAAGCAGTTTGGGTTTCGACATTAATGCCCTTGCGATTGCAACCATCTGCTGTTCGCCGCCTGAGAGTTTGCCTGCCGGGTGATTTTTTCGCTCATATACCCTCGGAAACAGTTCGTACATCTTTTCAAGCTCTTCTTTTATTTTTAGCCTGTCTTTTTCGACAAAAGCTCCCAGTGCTATGTTTTCCTCAACTGTCATATCAGGGAAAAGATGTCTTCCCTGAGGCGCAAGAGACATACCGATTTTGACTCTTTCACGTGTAGGGATATTTATATTTTCTCCGAACACCGCTTTTCCGTCAAAAAGAATCGAGCCTGATTTAGGTTTTACAAGACCAATTACCGATTCAAGAAGCGTAGATTTTCCTGCTCCGTTAGAGCCTATTAGTGCGACGGTTTCACCCTTCTTTATATAAAGATCTATATCCCATAAAACCTGTGTGTCAGCATATCCCGCCGAAAGTTTCGCTATTTTAAGCATTTTTTTGTTCCTTGTAGCGTTTTCCGAGATACGCCTTTATGACATTCTCGTCTTTGACCACCTCATTCGGTTTGCCATCGGCTATTTTTCTACCGTGATGCAGAACCATAACCCTGTCTGAGATGCCCATAACCACCTTCATAACATGTTCCACAAAGAAAATCGATAGATTACGTTGTTCCCTTATTTTCAAAACAAGCTCCATTGCTGCCTCGGTTTCTTTCGGATTCAGCCCTGCCATCGATTCGTCAAGAAACAGAACATCAGGCGAAAGCGCAATGGCTTTGGCTATCTCAAGTTTTTTCAATTCCGCTATCGAAAGCGCGCCCGGCTTGTATGATGATTTGTCATGAAGTCCTACTGCTTCGATTGATGAGTTTGCAATTTGTATCGCTTTAGGCTTTGGCATAGCTATATTTTTGCCAAAGAGCGCTGCGGTCGTGACATTTTCAAGAACGCTCAGCTCCATAAACGGTTTGACTATCTGAAAGGTTCTCCCAATTCCAAGTCTGCTTATTTTATACGGTGCAAGTCCGCTGATATCCCTATTTTTGTATATCACCTTTCCGCTTGTGGGCTTATAAAAACCGGTTATGACATTTATCAGAGTAGTTTTCCCGGAGCCGTTCGGTCCTATGAGTCCGAGTATTTCTCCTTTGTTGAGTTCAAAATCCACCTCCTCAAGCGCCAGAAGACCCATAAATCTTTTGGTAATCTTTCTTCCTTCGATAATTTTCATTCTAAACCCGATATTTTTTGATATTTTTTATAAAATAGTTCCACCCGATTTTCTTTTGGCTGAATAGATCGATAAGTCCTTTGGGCAAAAATATTGCCGTAAGCACAATCAATCCTCCGAAAAAGAATGTATGCAGCAGTGTAAAGTGGGTGGAAAGAAAATCAGACAGAAACATAATAATGAACGCTCCAACCACAGGTCCCAGAATTGTTCCGGCGCCTCCGAAAACCGCCATAATTATCATTTTTACGCTTATTATAGGGTCATAAACCGTTGGCGGGTCTATAAAAGTTGACCAATATGCATAGATTCCGCCTGCTATTGCGGTGAAAAATCCGCTTATTGCAAATGCCTTGATTTTTACGATAACGGTGTTTATTCCCATCATCCTTGCCGCATCTTCGTCCTCTCTTACCGCTATTATGCCATAACCCAGACGCCCCGAAAGTATAAGTTTAAGAAAGATTATAAAGGCTGCCAGAGCAATCAAGCTGGTGTAATAAAACAGCAGCGAACTGCTTGCTATAGGCAAAGAAAGCCCCACTCCTTCTCCGGTAAACGGAACATTCAGCGTTATAGCCATCATTATTTCGCCGATTCCAAGTGTTGCTATTGCAAAATAGTGCCCTTTCAATCTTAAGACAGGAATGCCGATAATAACTGCAAACAGTGCACCGGCAAATGCGGCGAGGATGAGACTTATTAAAAATCCGATATGAAAGTCTATCATGCTAAGTGCGGTAACGTACGCACCCAAGCCGAAGAACACAACGTTACCGAATGAAGGATAGCCCGTGTATCCTCCTATCACATTCCAGCCCTCTGCCATTATCGCATATATCATTACCCCAATTAGAAATCGTGTAATAAATGCGCTTATATGTATTACGGGCATTACAGGGGCTATGGCAACGACCACTGTTATAATCCCGAGAATAATAAATTCTGAAGCTTTATTCATCGTTTTTGCCCAATATTCCGGTCGGTTTAACTATTAGCGTCAGAACCAGTATGCCAAAAACGATTATATCTGCGTATTTCGCTCCCAGGTGAAACGAGCCCAGCGTTTCAGCCAAACCTAAGAAGAGCCCTCCCACCAAAGGTCCGAAAATTGTTCCAAGACCTCCGACAAGGGCAACGACAAACGATTTCAGAGTGAATATTCCGCCCATCTGAGGGGTAATAGGCATCAGCACGCCAATCATCGATCCTGCTACTCCCGCAAGACCCGATCCTATTGCAAAGGTCAGGGCAAAGGTTTTGGCGACATTTATTCCCATCAGCCTTGCCGCGTCTATATCCTGGCTGACAGCTCTTATAGCCTGACCTGTTTTTGTCTTTTTTAAAAATATATATAATGCAAAAACCAGTATTATTGATATGATAAAAGCCGATAGTCTTACATATGGCACCGTTATAAAACCAAAAGAAAAACCGTTGGCGCTGTAAGCCGGAGATGTTTGCCTGAAGTTTGATGTCCATGCGGTTTGAGCAACATTGGTTATTAAAATATCAAGGCCGAATGTAAGTAAAAGCGTTATAAACATTTTTGCTCTTATTACAAAATTTATTATATATTTCTGAACCAGAAAACCGAACACAAAAAGTGTCGTAAAAGAGATTGCAAGCGATACGAAAGGGTCAATATTGAGCAGTTTGAAAAGCCAAAATGTTGTGTATGCTCCGAGCATAATAAGTGCTCCGTGAGCAAGGTTTATGACATTTGTAACTCCCCATATCAGCGACATACCTATAGCCATCAAAGCGTACAAACCGCCCAGCAACAATCCGTTTATAATAACCTGAAATTCAAACATAGCTTAAAATCCAATGAATAAAATTTGTAAGCGGCAGGAATCATGTAACTTTCCTGCCGCTTTTATGCTTTTATGCTTTTTTATCGCTTATCCCAGCTTGGAGCAGGATAGAGCAACTTCTTTTGAGCAATCTGTTTCGGGAAAACCGGATAAGCTTTTCCATTTTGCACCTGAATAACCGCTTGCCCTTTTGCAATCTGACCGTTTGCCTGGAATTTAATCTCTCCATACATTGTTTGAACATCAAGCGATGCTATTGCATCTCTGACTTTTTTAGGATCAAGTGAACCTGCTTTTGCTATTGCATGCTGAAACGTCAAAGCATCAGCTACCGCAGAGGCGGCATGATAATCAGGGCTGTATCCGTAGGCATCCTTAAATGTTTTTGCAAATTCGGCTGCTGTTCCAAATACTTCACCCTTGAAATTCATAGAAGGCAGCCATGGGGTAACTCCAACCATGTAATCGGCATCCTTACCCAATGCTTCTCTGAAATCTACAGCTTGAACGCCAACGGTGAATGCCATTAGCTTTGCATTTACCTTATTCTCTTTTGCCTGCCTTATAAAAAGCAGCGCATCATGGGTATGTCCTGCAACAAGTATTACATCCGGGTTGTTTTTCTTTATCGTTGTCAAGATGCTTGAAAGATCGTTAGAACCGCTTGGGTACTCCTGAACTCCTGTTAACCTCAAGCCAAATGCTTTTACCCAATGTGCCGCACCGTTTGCAACGGCGTTGTCAAAGGCAGAATCGGAATGAACAATCGCTACCTTTGTGACTTTGTTGCTGTTATTGCTTGAGTAGGTCATCATATGTAGCATTTCTATAGTGTTTTTGAAATAGTTTCCCGCTGCCGGAAGCGTTCCGAAAATATATTTGTAGCCTCTGCTGAATATTTTTCCCGATGCGCCGCCGCCCTCAATCATTGGTATCTTATATTTTTCGGCTATTGAGCTATCCGGAATTGTTATACCGGAACTATATGGACCCACAAGAAAGTTTACCTTATCTTCGGTAACCAGTTTTTCATAAAGTTTTTGGCTTTTTGCCGGATTGCTCTCGTCATCGTAAATGATTACCTTGACTTTGTATGATTTTCCGTTTACTTTGATTCCCCCGGAATCGTTAACCTTTTTCTCCCACAAGAGATATCCGTCTTTGTAAAATTTGCCTTCTCTTGCGTATTTACCGGTTAACGATACAGCTGCCCCAAACTTGATTACACTTGGAGTCTTCTGTTTCGGTGCGCAGGAAGAGAGCAAAGCTACCGATCCTACCACAAGAAACATAACAAAAACCGCAACGATCTTTCTCATAAAACCTCCCTATAATTTTCAATGATTCCTTATACTTTTTAAAACCACACCCAGCTTATTTAAGTCAAAATCTTTTGCCATTTTAATCTGATTTGAGATTTATGTCAAGGATAGATCTCATATAGATCTTTCTTGACAAAGCCATGTCAGGCTGCATAATTGAGACCCGTTGGTTCAGATGCAAGCAAACGGGTTGCTCTGAATAAAATATGCTGTAGATAAAAGCAGGAGAGATAAAAGATGTCATTACCTGTTATAGCGGTGTTACTATTTTTTGTTGTTTTTTTCGTTGTTATAATACTTGCAAACGAAAGCTGATTTATGTTCCCTGATCGGTGGGAATAACAAGAATCTCCGCAACATCGGCATAATCGGGCTGGCTTATTGCATAAAGTATTGATTTTGCTATATCGTTTGCTTGCAGTGGTCTCATCGCAGCGGTTCGCTTGGCAAACGGTTCTTTAATCTCTATGTCCGTTATGGTGTTTGGAAGTTCGGTTTTTACAATACCAGGCTCAATTGTCGTTACTCTGATTTTTTCCTGCGCGGTAAGCTCGCATCTTAGCCCGTCGCTGAAGGCTCTTACGGCGTACTTTGTTGCGCAATAAACGGCTCCTGCAGGGAAAACCCTTCTTCCTGCCACAGAAGAAACATTGATTATATGTCCTGAATGCTGCTTGAGCATATACGGCAGAACAGCAGCGCTCATATACAAAACCCCTTTTATGTTTACATCTACCATCCTATCCCATTCATCTATATGAAGATTTTTTATGAAGGAAAGCGGCATAAGTCCGGCATTGTTTACGAGAATATCAATATGACTCCACTCTTTTATAATTTCTTTAACTGCGTTTTCAACATCTTTTCTTTTTGTAACATCACCTTTTAAAATCAGAGCTTTGCCACCTTTTTTGCTGATATTTTCTGCAAGAGTCTTCAGACGTTGCTCTCTTCTGGCAAACAGTCCTACTTTTATGCCGTTTTCAGCAAGCAGTTGTGCGGTTGCATAACCGATTCCTGAGCTTGCCCCTGTGATAAGCGCCACTTTGTTCATTTTTCAGCTCCATTTCCATTATTTCCATTATTCAACGGTTAGTCTTTAAATCCATAAAGCAGTTTGCTTCTTATAGGACCTTTGAGTTTTTCTATAGCCTTTACCTCTATCTGCCTTATTCTTTCTCTTGTAACGTTGAAGACCTTTCCAACCGCTTCCAGCGTATAGTTTTTGTCCTCTCCTATACCAAAACGCATCCTTAGCACCTTTTCTTCTCTCGGGCTTAATGTTGACAGAGCCTCTTCGATGCTGTTTTTAAGATCGTTAAATTCAGCCTCATCAACGGGTGATTTTGCGGTCTTATCTTCAATAAAATCTTCCAAGTGGCTTTCGTTATCATCATCGCCAATCGGTGTTTCAAGCGAAACAGGAGGCCTGGCAATTTCCACAATTGATTTTATTTTATTAACAGGTGTGCTTAGCTGGTCTGAGACCTCCTCAAGCGTTGGTTTGTATCTTTTTTCCTGTAGATAATGATTGACCGTCTTATTGATTTTATTGATTGTTTCAATCATATGAACAGGTATTCTTATTGTCCTTGATTGATCGGCAATCGATCTTGATATCGACTGTCTAATCCACCAGGTTGCATATGTTGAAAATTTGAATCCTCTGGTATAGTCGAACTTTTCAACAGCCTTCATAAGTCCGATATTACCTTCCTGAATCAGATCAAGAAACGGCATTCCGCGATTAACATATTTCTTCGCTATGCTTATTACAAGTCTTAGATTAGCTTTGACCATCTGTTGTTTCAGATCGTCAAGCTCCTTGATATGATTTTGAGCTTCATCATACAGGTCTGAATATTTTTCCCGTAACTTATCATTATTAGCCAACTGATCCATAAAAATTCTGATGTAGCGCTCAGATAATCCTATCTCATAAGCCGTTTGTTTCAATTTCTGGAGAGCTGCATGTTTATCCTTTTCATCCGCCTGTTTAAATTCATTATATTTTTTTGAAAATTCATCAACCTTCAGAAGATATTCGTCGCATTTTATTTCTTCTATATCTATATCGTTATCAGTTTGATCGTCCTGATCAATTTTAAACTCTGATTCTTTAAGAATATCGCGTATTTTATATGGCTTGTCGCCTATCTTGTCTTTGAATGAAACAATCTGCTCCACTACCTCTTCAATCTGACACAAAACCCCGACTATCGCCTCTTTTTTGCTCTCGATTTTTTTAGCAAGCTCAATCTCGTCATCTCTGGTAAAAAGAGAAATATTTCCCATCTCCTTAAAGTAGGTTCTTACCGGTGTTGTTATGACATCAGGAAGTCCTTCTATTTCTCTTTTCTGATAATTTTGCGGAGACTGTTTTGAAAGAATAGCCTCCGCTTCTTTTTTGTCCTCAACAATAAGGACATCCTCTTTGCCCAGCTTGAGCATGGCATCATCAATCTCCTCCACGCTGAACTCATCCGGAATGACGCTGTTAAGCTCATCATATGTTATGTAACCTTTCTTTTTACCGCTATTTATTAACTCCTCGTATATATCTTCTTTCATGACACCTCTATCTTCCTATAGCAAAATATTTTAATCCGGCTTCGGCGACCTTATTTTTAGGATAAACATTTCTAAAATCGAAAAATAGTTTGCCTCTCATAATAGTTTTTAAACGGCTTAAGTCAAGATGCCTGAACTGATTCCATTCGGTTGCCAATACTATCGCATCAGCATCTTTGGCTGCATCATAGGCATCCTCAGATAGTTTTGCAGAAGACAGTTCTGCCTTTGCATTCTCTAATGCCTTTGGATCATACATCTTTATCTTCGCTCCGTTTTCTAACAGACCTTTGGCAAGATAAATGGCAGGAGATTCGCGTATATCATCGGTCTCAGGCTTAAATGATACCCCAAGAAGTGCAATGGTTTTATCATTCAAAGAGCCGTCGAAGGCAGCTACGATCTTGTTGAGCGCAATCTCTATCTGTTTTCTGTTAACATCCAAAACGGCCTTGCCGATTCTAAAATTATATTGCAATTTTTCAGTTTGATTGACAAGCGATCTGACATCTTTCGGAAAGCATGAGCCTCCAAAACCAATCCCGGCATGCAAAAATTTTTTTCCTATTCTTCCGTCCAGTCCCAAAGCCTTTGAGAGATCGGTAATATTAGCGCCTGTTTTATCACAGATATTTGCCATTTCGTTTATAAAGCTTATCTTGGTTGCCAAAAAACAGTTTGCAGCATATTTTATTAGCTCGGCTGTATGAACATCGGTTTTTATAAACGGTGTTTCAAGCAGATACAGCGGTCTATATATATCCATTAAAATCGAGAGGGCGTGCTCACTTTCTGTTCCAAGAACAATCCGGTCGGGATGAAAAAAATCTCTTACCGCAGCGCCTTCTCTCAAAAATTCCGGATTACTGGCAACCTCAACGGTATAATTTTTGTCGGAATACCGTTCGATAATCTTTTTTATATAATCTGCAGTTCCTACCGGAACCGTTGACTTGTTAACGATAAGCTTTTCTGCGTTCAGGTTTTCGCCTATCGTTCTGGCGACATTTTCGATGCTTGCAAGATTTGTAGATCCATCTTCCTTTGGAGGCGTTCCGACTGCTATAAAAATGACATCATTCTTTCTTATGGCACCGGCTACATCACTGCTGAACCTCAATCGTCCCTCTTTTGCATTGTTTTCT
This sequence comes from Campylobacterales bacterium, assembly GCA_027080125.1. GTDB lineage: Bacteria > Campylobacterota_A > Desulfurellia > JAADFJ01 > JAADFJ01 > JAADFJ01. The sequence continues at coordinate 21,228 of JALWSW010000037.1, forward strand.
ACAAGATCTTCAAGCTGTGGCTCATAAATCGGCAACTTACCACCATTAAGAAGATCAATTTTTTTCTTATCTATATCAACACATGTAATGTTCAGACCAAAAGATGAAAGCCCTGTTCCTGTCACAAGCCCCACATAACCGGTTCCTATTATGGCAATATTCATAACAGCTTGCTCCTCCAAAGATGATTTCCCTATCAATGGTTCTTTAAGATAAAGCTTAATTTTGCGTTGTCAATACATTGAGTATGAATTGTAAAACCTGAAGAGGTGTTGTTCATAAAATTCATTAATTCATTTAAAATTTCCTGAACGGATAATAGGACATTGTTAAAAATCCGGAAATTTCAAAAACGAATCTTTTAGTACAAGTTTTATATCCAGTGATCTTGCAAACAGCAGAATGCGCGTGCAAGAAGCGGTTACCGCTGATTTTCATCTGTAAACAATAGCAACATCGATTTTTATAGAAAATCGTTTTCTTTGAAAAGGATATATCCGATATAGGATATGAAAATGCCCAAAAAGGCGGGATACAGAAAAGAGAGAATTAACAGTCCGCTGCGGCCGAGCTTTGCCATGACTGTCCATGCAATAGGTCCTATAACTGCCAGCTTCGGGTCAAAAAGAGAATAAGCTGCAATACGAAACAGTTCTATCGGATTTGCGAGTGTTACTGCCAGCACTATATTTATGTTGATATGAAACTTCAAAAATAATCCGAGCAGGGCTACATCAAGAAACATCACAAACAGAAACCACGCAAAGAATGCCGTTAAAACAGCCGTATCCTGTTTGCGCGAAATCGAAGATATAAAATATGATAATCCCAGAAAGCAGATGGAAAGCGAAACAACCATCAATGAATATGAGAAAATCATAGTCCATGATATATGATATCCTTTGGCGAATGCCCACACGGCGCTTCCTGCGATTGCGAATAAAACCGGAATAACGATAATTATAAAGCGACCGATAGATTTTCCCCAATAATAGGCAGATGAGGATATCGGCAGTGATAGCATATACTCAAGTACAAGTGTTTCTTTTTCCATAACCATAGACCTGACCGTGCTTATAAGGATAAATAGTGGCAATATTATGATGGTAATTTCTATGTAGGTAATCAATGTCCTTGATAGGCCTGAAAAACCGAGAACCTGCGACTCGGTTATTCCTGACCATAGAAAACCTGCCATAAGACCGCAAAAGAGCAGAAAATAGAGAAAAAACCATTTTTCCCGAAGCGAGCGTTTTATTTCAAGCAAAATTACGTTTGTTAGGTTAGCCATCTATCTATTGTTCATCTTCATTTTCATCTTCATCTTTCCATCTAACAGTTTTTTTCGTTTGATAAACAGATATTTTACTGCCTGTTTCCAGTTTAGCGAACCCGGAGCAAATTTTGAAACCGCACCAAGCCCGTAACCCATTGGCGTTCTCTGTCCTTTGACCCAATACGCTTTTCGCGCGTTCAGCCATCTACCGGTTTTACTGTCGGCAACCCAGATTACAGATTCACTAAGCCAGTCGGTTGTTTTGTTTTTCTTTGCCCAGATGACTGCATCTCCGATATCATCAAATTTGTAAACCTCTTTTGTTTTCGGATTTACAATTTCAGCTGCATGAAACCTGTCAACTATACTCATTCCGCATTGAGCGCAGATGTCTTTGCTCCATAATATAGGAATCGGTTTATTAAAATCCGTTCTTTCTGATATGCCGAATACGGCAATGTAGACGCCTACGATTGCTATTATCAGAATTATCGGTAAAACGACGATTTTTATCCTGTTCATTATTTTCCTCCTCTGCCTTTCTCATGCAAAATATCTTTTATTATATCACCGTTATCCATTTCAATGATTCGAGTTGGTATAATTTCCGGTTCCCTGAAAGATGCATGCGAGGTGTATACTATTGTTGTATTCTGAGGAAGATTATTAATGATTGTTGCTACAATATTCCTACTTTCAGGATCAATATATGCAACCGGCTCGTCAAAAATCAGTAGTTCAGGCTCCCTTCCCAATGCTATAGCAATAAGAACCTTCTTTTGCATCCCTCCTGAAAGTTTTCTGAAACTTCTGTTGACGCCATTTTCGTTGAACTTAATTTCATTTAAAATATTATAAACCTGTTCCCGATTTTTTTTCGACAGATCAAAGGCAAAATCGATAAGATGTGAAACACTCATTGATATAGGGGGAGGTAGTTGCGGAGCATATCCGGTTTTTTCGGCTATTATGCTTCTTTGATTTCTTGGATTCATACCAAAAACCGAAATCTTTCCTTCGTATCTGTATAAACCGATGATGCATCTTAAAAGTGTTGTCTTCCCGCTCCCGTTGTCACCGAAGACTGCCACCCTCTCGCCTTTCTTAATCGAAATATCGATACCTTTAAGAACTTCTTCTTTGCCGAATGATTTTCTTAAGTTCGTTATTTTTATCAACGATTCTTTTTTTATCATAATATTTTATTCAAATATCTTATATCGAATTTGTATGCACTTGTGCCGCAAACATCGATGCATCTGGCGCAATTCGTGCAGCTTGCTCCGGAAACAAACGATTTTCTCTCAGATGCGATATTTGCCTTTGCGTGGGTATCTGTCAAAAGTATCGGGTCTATGCAAACCTTATAGCAGTTGCCGCAATCTGTGCAGGCATCAAGATCAAGCTTGATCCTAAGCAAAGAGATCTTTCCCAGAATACCGTAGGTGGTTCCGGTTGGACATATATATTTACACCATGCCCGTCTGTCAAAGAATGTTTCATATAATAACAGCAGCAGCGCCCATAAAAGCAGAAAAGTAGGTCCGTATGTTACGGCTCGATTCAGTATATCAACGGGATTGAATGCCTCAAAAAAGATTACACCTGCAAACAAAGGTATGATTATAAATATTATCCAGAAGACATATCTTATACGTTCCGAATGCATTTGCCGTTTTTTTATAAATCCCTTTTTTTCAAGATATGTGTGAGCAATTTCGGTGATTTCAGCTAAAAGTCCATACGGGCAAACCCACGAGCAGAAAGTTCTGCCTCCGACTATTACATAAAATACAAAAATGGTTGCAAGCCCGATTATTACATTCAGGGTTATCATCTTATGAGCTGCAACAAATTCGATGCCTGTATAAAGATCTATCAGGAAAAAACTTGCAAGACGCGAGCCGTTGAGGCTGCCGCCCAGAAAATCAAGCCCCCATTTAAATGATAGATAGAATGTTGCAGCTATTGCTATTACTACCGACCATCTGATATATCTGAGGGGGAAATGATGTGGCCTGAGCTTATGAGTATCGATAAACAGTTCATAGATCGAACCTACTTTGCTCCTGGCCCCGGCTTTTACCCTTTTTGCCTCCTTTGACAGTTTTCTATTGGTTAGGCTACACATTTTTAGCGTTCCACCGTTTTTCAGGAATTATTACGATAGCAGCCGGCTCAACCGGGCAGACCATCTCACACACTCCGCATCCCGTGCATCCGGCCTTAACAACCGGGCTTTGATATGTTTTTCCGGTCTTTATATCCTTTTTTTCTTCTATATCGATAGCTCCGGGTCCTATCGGGCACTTATCTGCACACAACTGGCATACCTCTTTTCTGTAAGAGTCGGGATTTACCTTCCATTTATAATCGGAAGGGTTGTAGTTGTGATGCTCCGGTCCGCTATACAACCGGTTATTAACCAGAAGGCAAAGATCCGGTCTCAGTTCAGCCAATCCGATTCTTACCTTTTCCGCATTTTGCGCCCTCTCATGCACAAGAGCGCCTGAGGGACAGACTAAAACGCACTGTATGCCTACACAGGAAAAGTCGCATGCGCCATGCCGTGGATCTATGAATGCGGTTCCAGCGCTGAGTCCTTCGGTAATATCAGCCAGATGTATGGCGTTAACCGGACAGATCTGAACGCACAAACCGCATTTTATACATGCGGAGAGAAACTTGTCCTCTCCGATTTCCCCGGGCGGTCTTAGCAGTTTTTTGCCGCTTCGGAGCGGAGCGGCTGCGATACCAAGCACGCTGCCGATAGCAGCAATTCCCATATAACTTAAAAATTGGCGTCTTTCCATTCGCTCTCCTTAATTACCCGGCTTAGATTTTGGTCGTTATATTTATAGGGTTTCATTAACGGTTTTTTATCGATCAGAATGTTGACAGGACGCGAAAACGGAACAAGTTTTTTAATAAAATCTATAAAAAGAAACAACGGCGATCCGTTAAATAGGCGTAATTTGGGATAATCCCCGGTAAGGGATCCTGAAAACCTGAACACCATATAGGGCACATCGCCAAACCCGTCGCCGTTTTCATCAAAACCCCTGTATCTGTCCCAATAATTATTTTTCCAGAAGCCTCTTGGGTGATCGATCATTCCTCCGGTAACCTCTATATCTTTGATATTGCCGATAAAATTGTTTTGCGAGAAAAGGTTCTGATTTCTGGTCGCATCTACATTAAAATAGAGGGCAATTCCATTGTAATAAAATCCGTCATCAATAAATCTGCATCTGCTTCCGGGTTCATACGGTGATTCATGAAGATAGATTGCTCTTGTGCAATGAACAATCTTTGTGTTTCCGATTAAAACATAACTTGCGTCTTTCAAACCGATTCCGATTCCGGTTACATTGTTGTTATTTGAAATGGTTGCGTTTTCTATTTTGACATGTTTTACATACATAAGATAAATGCCGACCATATTTTTATTGCCCGTATAGTTTGTAACGGTATCATAGTTAGAATACATAAAATGTATTCCATAACGTGAGCGCTCGCTTCTTTCGCCGATGATTCTGTTGTGTTTGGAAAACCAGACAACAAAATCGCGCGCATCGTGCATATAATTGTTTTTTAACAGGTTATAGTTGCTCCACCACAATCTTACACCATCACCGCGCAGGCCTGTTTCTTTGTATGCTTTGGATGATATATTATTGTCAACAATCCTGTTGAAATTTGCTTTTTTGAGCACTATGCCGTAGAGGCAGTTTTTTATCCTGTTGTGTATAATATTGTTTTTCGATGAAAAAATCGCTATGCCTGCATCCATGCTCCATCCGTGAGCGCCGGAATTTCTTATTATGAGATTTTTGATTGTAACATGATTAGATTTCACGGTTATTACCGTGCCTTTGCCCGCTCCATCTATAACTGCAACATTATTTCCATCAATTGTGATAGGTTTATTGATGATGACCGGTCCGTAATAAACGGCTTTTCCAAGCTCTATCACAGAATTTTTATTAGCTCTGTTTATTATATTCTGCAGACTCTCATGATGTGCGCTTTGAGCTACCGAAGAAGCAGGCAACAGGATAGCCAAAAGCAGGGCAATGCTTAAGAATATTGTCCTGCTAAATCTTGTCATAGTTTAAAAATTTTCTTTTTGAAAAATATGCCATAACAAAAAACAGCGATGCAATCAATAGCAATGTAAAGCCGTATGCAGGCCGGTTATGAGTGGAAAATTGCGCTACCTTGCCGATTCCGAATAAGATCGGTGTGAAGGAGTGAACTTTAAATGATGCCCAGCTGTTCAGATGAAATCCGATCCAGTGGCTCCAGAAAGAAAAAATGATTATAAATATAAATGGAGCTGAAATTGGCAGTATCGCGAGCCACCCAAGCAGCTTTTTTCTATAAAATATGAAAGGGACGAGCATCAAAACTATAAAATTTGCAAGATAAGCCGATAAATTTTTCAAAACAGGTGAAGCAAAAGTCAAAGGCAGCATCCCTATATAATGGTTTATGACATCTATCTCATGCAGACAGTCCACATTAGTGCACCCGTTTTTAGGTCCACTGATAAAAATATTTACAAGCAGACCGTCCGGAAAAGATGTTCTCGGATATTGAGGCGCATCAAGTATGATTCTCCACAAAGGAGCCCCGTCCGGAACTATGACATGAGATCCGACCGGAATGATTAGTTTTGGAATCCTGTTGCCCAATTTTTCCCATTTTTTCACAAAGCCGCTGACGCCGAAAACATTGGTAACCCTGCTTTCGCTCAAATTTTCTTCATATATTGACCTGCTGTATATATGCGGCCATAATGTTGCCGCAACAAACAGAGCAGTCCCTATGATGCCATATACCTGAAATCTTTTGATCATTAGATTTGCTGATAATGCTATTTCTTTTCTTTACTGCTTTTTGCCGCTATTCTCATAAGATATTGATATATTTTTTCCGAGTCCGCTTTATTTACACCGTTATTCGGCATATATTCGTTGTATGCCCTTATCATTGCTTTGACATCAGGTTCGTTGTAATGTTTTTTCGGATCCATTATCCAGCTTATCACCCATTTTTTTGTTTTAAATTTTGCCAATCCGGCAATTGCGGCAATAGATGGTCCGGATGTGCTGTTTTTGTACATATATGTATGACATCCGCTGCAGCCGTAGTTATCAAATACATCCCTTAAACTTGACAAACTTTGCGTTTTTCCTGCATACGATGCAGATGCGAAAACAGCAAACGCCATCACTGAAATCAGCAAAAGCAATGTAGGCATACGATAATTGATACTGTTCATAATAATATCTCCTTTTTTAATATGTGCGGCAGAGAAGGCTGCAAATTTGCCTTCTCTGCTATAAATCATATTGATAGTTTCAAAATTTATATTTTATCATCCACCTATTTTTTACTTTTTATAAGGTTTTTAGCCACACGTGCTTTTACAACAGCTTTAATCAGATATTGCAGCTCCATTCCGCTCCATTGATAAGCGGCCTTCCATTTCCCTTCTTTTGCAAGCTTTTCAGTTTTTTTACGAATTCCGTTTGCATATCCAATCTGTGTTACTGCGTCCCGCATGATACGCTTTGCGCCCGGGTAGTTTTTGTAATGAAGTCTGTTTAATTCTGCAACTCCCTGCTTGATCGCGGCTCTTACCGAATCATTTGCCTTTATCTGCTTATAATAGCGAATCTTGTAACTTGTGCCTGCTGTAGCCTGAGACAAAGAAAAACCCCATACTACAAAAATCGACAATACCAGCCCTACGATAGGCTTTAATCCTGCTTTCATCTTAATCCTCCTTTCCATTCTATGCGGGTTTTACCATCAGATATCCGAACATCTCCAAATGAAGCGCAGAGCAGAACTCGGTGCAGTAATAAGGGAATACGCCCTCTTTGTCGGCGATAAACTCCATCGTGATTGTCTTTCCCGGCTCAAGGCTTATACACTTGTTATAATAGTAAATTCCAAATCCATGAGTCTCGTCTTCCGCTCTTTCAAGGTTCGTTATATGAATAGTGACTTTGTCTCCTACCTTGCAATAGATATGTTCAGGATTGAAATGGCTTCTGATGGAGGTGCCGAACACTTCCACATGATTTCCTTTTCTGACAATTCTCTCATGCCCGGCTAATGTTCTGTATGGAGATCGTTCCATTGTGTTGACATCTGTGCCAAGCGGGTAAACCCTCAGAGCTCTCTTTTTTATAAGAGCTGCATCTATTATCTGTGCATAATGCGGTTCTCCAAGCGGAATCGGCATAGCATACAGCATTCTCATTTTTCTGCGAAGCGGATCTGATATATCAATAAGTTCATGGTTTTGAGGATGCAAAGGACCCACCTCATTGAATCTGTCTATTGCCAGCTTGTTTAATGATATGAGATACTGTCCTCTCGGATTGACGGTATCGCCGTGAACAGCCGCAAGATGTCCTACATTATAATGAATAGGAATTTTATCCAAAACTTTAAGCTTTACATAATCAAACTTAACTACTGCTGAATCGACAAACAGTGAATTATATGCAATATTTGAGCCGGCCACATCGAACTGGTTGTGAAGCGGACCGAGCCCGGTTTCAACCAAACCATGCAGAGCTCTTCTTTTCGAAAGAATAGGTATGCCGTAGGGATCATATCCGTCATATATCT
>JALWSW010000038.1 GCA_027080125.1 Campylobacterales bacterium
GGATAAAATAAGGATTAGCGCGGGGGAGGACTTGACGAAGGAAAAAACCAAAAAAGCCGCCGCACTTATGTATAAAAAAAGTATGCAGGCGCCAAAGCTTGTTGCCTCAGGCTCAGGAAAGATAGCCGAAGCAATCGAAAAAATAGCACAACAGGAAAGCATTCCTATAGTAAAAAACAGCTCATTGGTAAGGGAGCTGATAAAGCTGGATATAAACACTCAGATACCCGAATCTCTCTATAAAGCAGTAGCAAAAGTTCTTGTATATCTGTATAAAATGGACAAAAAGCTTTAATTTTTGCTTGTTGTTTCTGCAATTCTTTAGCGCTCCCGCATAAGGAGCGCTATATTGATTTATAACCGCTAAATTATCTTATCAAACCCAAAAGCTGCTGAACCATATTATCCGAAGTTGTTATCGTTCGTGAGTTTGCCTGAAAGCCTCTTTCTATAACCAGCATTTTTGTAAACTCCTCTGCCAAATCAACATTGCTTTGCTCTAAATGGCTGGGAGCTATTGTTGCCCTTCCTGCGGTTCCTGCGGTTCCGATAGCAGCAACACCTGAGTTTGCGGTTTCCTTATAATGACTGTCTCCGGCTTTCTCAAGTCCCTGGTTGTTGGCAAACCGGGCAAGTGCTACCTGTGCAAGGGGATAGCTTTTGCCGTTTGAAAAGATTCCTATGATTACTCCGTCCTGATTTATCAGAGTTCTCTCCAATGACCCTCCTGCAAATCCATCCTGGGTTTGAGAGTTTGTTGATGAGGGAAGCGAAAACTGTGTTATTCCATCTGTTTTTCCAATACTTCCGAAATCAAGATTGATAACTTGTGTTGCCGTGCCGTTATTCCAGTTTGCTGTTATCGCAAGAGGCGAGGAAACTGATGTAAGCTTGCCGGTTTCATCAAATCTTAATGTACCGCTATTGTTGGTTATAACCGCAGGTGAAGGCGCAGAAGCGGTCCAACTCCATGTGTTCTCCTTTGTAGAAGCGTTATAGCGCTCTTTTCTGAATGTAAAGGTCACGGTTTGCTTGTTTCCAAGCGAATCATAAACATCAATCGAGCTTTTGTGAGTTGCAGCCATAAAAGGCTGGGTTGTAGCCAACTGACCTGGCGGAACAATTCCTGCAAGCGTTCCGGTTATCGTTGCAAATTTAAGATTATTTGAATACACCGGACCTATTGAACGTTGTGCCGTACCTTTATTTAAAATCTGTATGGCTCCTGAAGCAGGATCAATTGTCACGGTATTGCCGGTTCCCCAGGCGGTATTTATATCGCTTTGTATCTCATCTGCCAAGTCCTGCAATGTGTTAAAATCATTGGCAGCAGGTCCTCCGTCGGTAGTTGTATATATATACCCGTTGTAATTTGCTCCTCCATCATAGCTCATTGCTAACACATCGCCTTTTTTGGCAAGAAACGGCAGCGTTGTTCTCGAGCTGCCTGAAGCAATAGTTTCGGTTGAGCTTGTGCCTCCCTGAAGATTGATGATATTGTTTCTGAAATAGCTTCCCGTATCTCCGGTTGTTGCAATGTTTGAAATTGTTACGGTTCCGTGAGCTCCATTGTTGGTAAATTTTAATGCTCCATCCGGTGTTAATGATACGGTTATACCTGCTGCAGCAGATAATTGAGTATTCATATCAGATACCAGCGAACCAATGGTAGCGGTATCAAGTGATGAAAAACTATAGCTGCCGGTTACCCCTGATGCCTGATATTTGAAACTCAGTGTGGCTCCTGAGGCAAAATTCATCTTGTTGTCACTAACGCCCAACGCATCTGCTAATTTTGTGGCAGTGGTTGCAAATGAGGCAAGATCTCCTGATCTTCCGATTCCGATTGCCTCGCCATTTGAATCAAACAAAACCGCCAGATCATCTGACTTTACAGGATTTCCGTTTGCATCAACGATGCCCTGAGCAGGACTCATCTCGGTTATTGCATCTCCACCGTTAAGGTTGCCTGCCATAGTGATATTTTTTGTTACACTGGCAGGGACAGTCATATTTTGAGGTATCTTAATTCCTTTTATAGAGCTTGCCGTATCGATTCGGTGATTACTGTCAGCATACCAGCCTTGAATT
>JALWSW010000039.1 GCA_027080125.1 Campylobacterales bacterium
GCTATTGACGGAGCCGCCAGACATTTCAAGAAAGGATCGGAGGAAGGCATTGATCCGTCGGATTTTGTTGAATATGTGAAAAATATAGAGAAGATTCATATACCCGGAATCGGCCATCGAATAAAAAGCGTCAGAAATCCGGATATAAGGGTTAAATTGCTTAAAAATTATGCCTATAAGAATTTTCCGTCAACCAAAACTTTAGAGTATGCGTTGGAGGTGGAAAAGATTACGACCGGTAAGAAAGAAAATCTAATATTGAATGTTGATGGAACCATCGGCGTCCTGTTTGTTGATCTGCTTTTTGCAGTAGGCTATGAAAGCGATCAGATAGATGAGATCATCGACAACGGCACCTTGAACGCATTTTTTGTATTGGCGCGAAGCATTGGGTTTATCGGGCATATTCTGGATGAAAAACGTTTGGGGCTTCCGCTTTACAGGCATCCAAGAAGAGATATTTTGTATGATGCCGGATGTAAGGTGTGATGAATTGTAAAATCCCGAGCCGTATCTCAACGGTCTGTTGAGATACGGCTCCCGTTTAGCGCATCAGTCCATTTTTATATGATGTTTTCCGTCGCCGGCCATATCAATGGAGCCGTTATCCATGCCATCTCCCATCTCTTTTTTAAACTCAGTTTCGGCGCTGCTGCTATCCACATAGTCCGATGAGTTTACGCCTGCTTTTTTCATATAATCATCAAATTCGCTTGTATCCATCTCTTTTTGTGACATATCAAATTCTGATGTATCCGGGCTATCAAGTGCCTCCGCAGTACTTGTGTCAATCTCTATGCCATTTGTAGGGTCATGATCCTTATCGAGGGATTGAAGGAAACTGGCCATCTTTGAGACCTTCGGATTGCTGTAATCTGAGGTATCGTAGGCTTTTGGTTTGCCGTTAACCAGATCAATCGGGGTGACAACCGTTTTGTTCGGAGCGCTTGTCATATCAACATGTCCAAGTATAATCTTGCCTATTCTAAAGGTTTCTTTTTCTCCGTCCTTGAAATAAAATTTTCCGGTGCTATCGGTAATGCCTGAGGAGTTTTGATCGCCATAATAGCTGACTCCCGAGACAGCCGAGTCAAGGAAAAATCCAACTCGTGATGCAGTTGTACCGGATGAGCCGCCGCCTCCGCAGCCTGATAATACCAATGTAGCAACAAGCATTGATCCAAAAGCTACCTTTTTCATCGTGTGCCTCCTTATCATCCCTATATTAGTATTTATTTAGTAAATATTATAGAGATGTGCCGGACTATGTCAATTGTTCCTGCTTCAAAAAATCTCTCAAAAATTTCTTGACAGGTAAAAAAACAGCTATAAAATGAATGATTGTTCATTCATAATAATTGAGAAAAGAGGTAGGTTTTGCATAACATAAGACATAATAAGCTCAACTATCCGGAGGCAAGATGATTACCGATTTATTGACAGATGAAGAGAAAAAACTGGTAAAAACGGTTAGAGATTTTGTTTCGGAGGTTCCCAAACAGCTTATACTTGATATGGCAGAAGATAAGGTTAAATATCCCAAAGAGTTTTTACAGGATGCGGGCAAAGCCGGACTTCTCGGCTTGCGTTTTGATCCGAAATGGGGAGGAAAAGGCGTATCATGGAGATCGGAGATTCTTGCTTTGGAAGAGATCGGGGTATTGGGAACCGCGTTGGGATGTCTATATTCTCTTGTTTCGATTGTAGGGGAAGCGATAGAAAAATTTGGCACAGATGAGCAAAAAGAGAAATATCTCAAACCGATGATTGCAGGCCGAATCGGGGTGGCGGAAGGACTTACCGAGCCTCGCGGAGGTTCTGATTTTTTCGGCGCTACAACCATAGCCAAAAGAGAAGGCGATCTGTTTTATCTGACTGGTCAAAAGCGTTTTGTTGTGGGAGCCGAAGGAGCCGACCTGATTCTGGTTTATGCCAAGATCGATGGCATTGACGATCCAAAGAAAGCTATGACGGCTTTTTTGGTGGAGCGAACCGATGATATCAAGGTGGAACATCTTTACGGCTTAATGGGAACAAGAGGCGGCGGCACCGGTAGAATCGTTTTTAACAGGACTCC